>CAJXVR010000153.1 GCA_913061285.1 uncultured Verrucomicrobiota bacterium
CGCTCGTCGGCAGCGTCAGATGTGTATAAGAGACAGCGACAACTTCGCGAAGATCGACATCCAGCACCTCAAACTCCAATTGTCCGGCCTCGATCTTGGTAAAATCGAGAATATCGTTAATGATTCCGAGGAGAGATTCCGCACTTGATTGCACCGTTTCAGCAAAATCTCGTTGTTCAGCATTCAGTTGAGTTTCGAAAAGAAGATTGGTCATCCCGATAACCCCATTCATTGGCGTGCGAATTTCATGACTCATCGTGGCGAGAAACTCGCTTTTCGCCCGATTCGCCGCTTCAGCTTCGAATGTCAGCTGTTTCGCTCGCACCACTGAATCACGAAGCTTTTCTTCAATTCGTTTTCGCTCCTGATTTTCCTCCTGCAACGCCTTCGTACGTTCCCTAACCCGATTCTCCAAGTCGTTGTTCACGTCATGCAATGCCGCATCCCGGGCCTGAATCTCAGCAAGCATCGCATTGAAATCATCAACCAAGCCCCCCAGTTCATCTTCACTCTCCTTTTCTACCTGGACTGAATAGTTTTTCTCCTTAGCGACAGCGCGAGCAGATTCGACGAGTTTCGTAATTGGGCGGGAAACAACTCCTTGAAGCCCAAGCCCGACGAGCATCGCAACAATTCCTGACAGCAAGACGACGACTCCGAGGATCAATATATATTGAACCAATCGAGTTCTCAACTCCGCCATACTTGCCTGGACAAATACAAAGCCGACGGTTTCCGGCCCTATTTTTACCGGCGTGAGCATTTCGATGAGTCCATCTCCAAAACGCGGACTTTCAATCGGCACATCGGGAACAGTAGCAGCCTCTTTTGCATCCTTGGGAAATGACGCGAAGAGATCCCCATCAGATGTATATATGGCCGCGGAAACGATTTGGGGAACGGCCTTAAGCGAACTAAGGACTTCGTTGGCATCCATCTCACTCTTGAAACTAAGAGCCGCTGTAGAGTTTCCTCCAATGACCTCAGAAATAGTCCTCAGTCGAGTGACGAGTCCATCTCGATACGTATTCATCTCGAAAGCGAGCACGCTTATCGCAGCCAGCATCAGCGAAACGAAGCTGGTGAACACCATCAATAGTGTCAGCTTCTTTCGAATAGAAAACTGGCTAAATTTATACATTACGAAATAGGGATTATCGATCCGTCCATTAATGGCTCAGAATTCTCATCAGTTTTGAGCTAATCCTCAATCCTGAGCTCTGCAAGGTCTCAGAGTGTGCAGCAAGACGAATTCTCCCTGCCCGAGACTTTAGCATACTGATCATTCCTCCAGCCTTCAAGAATGCCTCACTATCACCAAGAGTGAGCACATTGGAAGGAATTCCTGAACCAAGAAAACGCACGATACGACGTCGATTCGCGCCGGGCACTACCACAACCCTCGCTCGACCAAGCTCGGCAAGCTCCTCGATGAGTTGAACAGAAACCTCTTTTCCTTTGATCGTTCTCCCTTCGAGCGAATTCGTCAGAGACGCTGCAAACTCGACATCGGCAAACACGGCGATCACAAAGGTTTCATCAGTGCCCTGCATTTCCCAATCGACAAATTGAGCGATGCGGAAAATAAACTCTGCTTTCGCCTCTGCTTCGGACACCGCTGCTTGAGAATTCGATACCCCAGAGAAGCAACCGATCACGCAAACAAGAAGCACCTGGCAAACAACCTTTCCCGAGTTGAGAAGGCCGAGCGAGAAACAAGCTCTTGATGTGGATCGAATCGACATGAGGACTCCGGCCATCGCTAAAACGTCACGACTACTTTCGCATAAACACTGTGCTCAACCTCCGTTCGTTCCAGAAAGAAAAGCGAGGGAGGATACTCGGCATGCCGGTCATCAAAAAGATTCTTGCCCCCAACCGAGAGCGTCACATGATCATTCATTCTCCATCCAACGCGAACATCCGTAGCGAGGTAGGCAGGAACTCCAAGATCAGGAAGTGCATCGACGTACCGAATCCCCGTATCAAACTCAAACCCACCCGGAAGATCCATATAGGACCAGAGCGATGCGGTATGATGGGGACTGGAACCTTCAACGGCGCTCGAGGTGACATCTGTACTCGTCAGGTTCTGGTCAACTTCGATCTGAAGGTAGCTGTAAGAAGGTCGTAAGCGCCACCAATCCGTGACCTTCCAGTTGATCGCTAGCTCCAGCCCATAAGACTCACCCGACATCTGATTGTCAGCCGATATCGGAATAATCGGCAATCCACCACTAAAAGAAGGGAAGCCAAATTCTCGTGTTTGAAGGTTATCATAGACGTTGTAAAACGACGCAAGATCCCACCAGAGAGAATCATTGCTCTGCACACGATAGCCGAGCTCGTAGGCAATCATATCTTCAGCGCCATACGAATCTGTGCCTTGAAAACTAATCGCCCCAGGAATCATCGGAGAGAACTGAGTCAACTGAATGCCACGCTCGGAGCGCGAAGGCGTTCTCACCGCCCTCGATACGGCCCCCCAAAGGGTATGACGTTCTCGGGGATGATAGCGTAAACGAGCGGAAGGCTGTATCTCTGTGCCTGTGTAGTCATTGTGCTCGAATTTCGATCCCACCGTCAGATTCAGCGTATCCGCGACAATATCCCAGCCTCCTTGGATAAACCCACTCTTCAATTCCAACAGTTCTCTCGACGGCGAAAATCCATCCGGCCCCGGCAACAAGGGTAAGCCCATCGGGCCAAAGAGAGTGTCTTGGGAACTTCGATAATTCCCTCCGACAACCAACTCCCCTGTTTCCCCCAGAGCGAAACGCTGCTGAACATCGATATCAAAGGTCCGCCGATCTTCCGCGATAAAATCGCTATCCCGGTGGGTTTGATCATAGAAGACTTGAACGGATAGCGGGGCCGAGTCAGAGAAGTGATGAGTCCAACGGCCAAGGAGATTTCCCCCGCCAATGTTCGGTGTTCTCACAATGGTACCGAGGAATGGAGGCGTCGCGACAAAGGAATCGGCTAAAAAACTAGACCCGCCTCCATATATATCTCCCTGAAAGGTAAATTCGTTCTGTCCGTCAGGTTCCCAGTCGAGGCGGAAGCCGCCCTGCCCTAACTCGTAGCGATCAGAAGCGTCGCTCCCATCAGCCAAAGCGAAAGAGTCCCGTTCCTGATACTGGCCATACACCCGCATGAAAAGCCCTTCTTTGAGTTCAAAGCCATAGCGAAATCCAGCACTTCCGAGCAACTCTGTCCCCAAAGTTCCGAAGGCAAGCATGCCTTGTGTCTCCGCGGCACTTTTCGTGATGACGTTTATCACTCCATTGACCGCGTTCGCCCCCCACAGGGTCGCTCCCGGCCCCCGCACAATCTCGATGCGATCAATATCATCCATAAACGTTTCCTGCGCATCCCAAAAAACACCTGAGAACAAAGGCGTGTAGAGCGGACGCCCATCCATCATAACTAGCAGTTTGTTGGCAAATATGTCGCTGAAACCTCTCGCCGAAACTGCCCAGTTCGCAGCATCGATCGCGGCGACCTGCATTCCCGGCGCCAGGCGAATGGCTTCCGGCAAGCTCATGGCTCCAGAGCGACGAATATCTTCCTGAGTGATAACGGAGATCGCAGCAGCGCTCTTAGAAATTGACTCCTCCTTCTTCGATACCGAAGTCACCTGAACATCGAGCAGTTCCTCGAAGGAAAGTTCCCGAAGGTCAATCTCTGAGTTTTCAGCTCCCAGAACGGTCATCATCGAGAGGGATATGATACTCAGCAAGACCAGTGAGATGTGGCGACCATGCTGTCTGGCACTTCCCAAAAAACAGGGATTTCTCTTGAATCCATCAAAAATCATTGTCGTTCGCTTAGATTAGAGTGCCAGCAGAGAGCTCGACCGTTGCGCAAAACGCCGTGGCATTTTAGACCACGGCGTTTGCTCGAGAATTGATGAATCCAAAGACTAACGAACTCGCAAGGAAGACGTCCGCTCAGACATCCACAAGACATCTAAGTTATTCGGAGAAGCCACGTTCAATGGAATGCTCGAGCCATAGTTGGGAGGGCGAACCGTTCTAGGATCAACCCACTTCTTGATCTCGGAGTGTCCGTCAGCAAATGAAAACCCGCAGGCGCCATTGTGATAGCTCGCTGGGAAATCGATGATTCGAGCACTTCCCAAATCTTGGGCATTTCTCATCTGTACCGCAAACGCGCCATCATTGATGCTACCAGGATGCTCGTCTACCAACACCCACATTTGCGACGGCCCCGGGTCAATGATCGACTGTTCTTTCTGGTAGGTTCGGAATTTAGGTGCCGGCAACCAGCTTCCGTTGTCGAAACTTTGACTCATGGAGTTACTCCGGACGCGAGGCAAGGTTTCACCTTGTGGCGTCCTTACAGTCGCCTTGTCAGCTGGACATTTCCAAACCGAGGCCTCATTCCCAGCGTAAATAAAGAGCGGGCTCTTCTCAATATGCAAGGTTCGGTCCCAATTTGCAGCAGCACTGCTATAATTTAAGGTCCCTGCTGTCCAACTCGGTCGTTTCCCAACCGTCCCAAGGGATGAAACTAACCATCCTTCATGGTCATCGGCGTAGAACTTCCATGCCAACATGAGAGTACGCAGATTATTAATGCAAGAAATGCCCTGGGCCTTGGCCTTAGCCTTCCCAAGAGCCGGCAAGAGCATTCCGGCTAGGATAGCGATAATTGCAATAACGACGAGGAGCTCAATGAGCGTAAAACCCCGTTTCTTCAAGCTAGGCTTCAATTTCATGACGCCGGAATATTCCGCCCATTTACCGTCAAAATCAACAGCTATTTTACCAATGCGACTGCTTCGGAGGGCGCGGAAAAAGGAAATGGTGGGCGATGAGGGACTCGAACCCCCGACCTACTGTGTGTAAAACAGCTGCGCTAGCCACTGCGCCAATCGCCCATTCTATCATTGCAATCGACGAACCGATTGCGAATAGGAATCCCATTGTGGGGATCTTATTGACCCGACGCAAGGCCATTTTTTTCAAACTCGCGCGATTCACTCCCACGGGAAGTGGAAGACCGAGCTCGAGTCTCGAAATACGCCTAGAATCGAGACTAGACTAATGAATCCAGACCGATCGCAACGGAGACAAAGCCGAAACACAAACGCCAGCATTGCGAGTCTCCACTTCGTAGCTGAGGGTCGTCACGAAGAATTCCGAGGCAGCAGAATCCCACGAGCGATTTCGTAGGCCCTTGCCCCCTGAGGAATCCGCCTTCCAACTAGCCTCACATGGACTCAATCCACCGGAATTAAATCGTTGTCACCCAAGTAGTGCCCTGCTAAAAAAATTCAGTCTAAGAATCACGTTTGTTCCCAAAAGAGAAATGTACTCTCTCAAATTTTTTTTCATAGAGATTCAGCCATTAAGCTGGGGAGCAAACGCAAACTTCAATTCTGAATAAACCATGTCAACAAACCACAATTCATCAGATGAGAGTGGCGTATCGCGGCGTGGCTTCTTGAAGGGAATGGGTGTCGGAACGGTCTCTACAGGAGTCCTCTCCAACGCCAGTCTTCACGAAGCAAGAGCTGCGGAGCCCGGTGTCAAAGGCCCCGGGGACACCGCGATCGTTCTCAAGATCAACGGGAAGAATAAACAACTCAATATTGAACCCCGAGTCACTCTGCTCGATGCCCTTAGGAATCGACTTGATTTGACCGGACCGAAGAAAGTCTGTGATCGAGGCACCTGCGGGGCCTGTACGGTCTTGGTTGACGGGGACCCAATGTACGCCTGTTCGCTGCTTGCGGTTGAAGCTCAGGGTCGTGAGATTACGACCGTCGAAGGTTTGGGCACTCCGGAAAAAATGAATGCCGTCCAAGAAGCATTCATCGATCGCGATGCGCAGCAATGCGGATTCTGTACGCCTGGTTTCGTTACCGCTTGTTCGGCGTTTGTTAGAGACAATCCCAATGCAAGTGTGGACGAAGTCAAGAACGGCCTCGGCGGCAATCTTTGTCGTTGTGGCACCTACGCGGGCATGGTCTTGGCGGCCTCGGACGCAGCAAAAGAGAAAGGAAGCGCGTAATGGCTAAGGTTGCATGGCCCGAGAAGGGTGACAGAAAGATCCTCGGATCTCGAATTCCAAGACAAGACGGGCCGCCGAAAGTCACCGGCACCGCTAAGTACTCATACGATATCAATCGCCCCGACATGTTATGGGGCAAGCTCGTCACCTCCCCCAATGCCCACGCCGAATTGATTTCGGTGGATACCTCAGTCGCCGCCGCCATTCCGGGAGTGAAGGCTGTCTGGGTGGACGAAGAGTTGGTCGGTGACGAATTGCGATACGTCGGCCAAGTCATTGCTTGTGTGGCAGCAGACACCGAGGAAGCCGCTATAGAAGGGGCTGAAAAAGTCAAACTCCAACTCAAAGCACTGGAACATCAGGTCGCCGACGACGATGTGGCCCTGAGTTCAGGGCGCCCATCCAACAAAGAGCAAGGCAACCTTGACGAAGGCTTTGCTGGAGCTGACGTGGTCGTCGAAGGCGAATACGGAATCGCAGTAATCACTCACTGCTGTCTTGAGCCTCATGGACAGGTTACGGAAGTGAAAGACGGGGAATTGCATGTCTGGCCGTCCACTCAAAATGTTTCTCGCTACGCGAATCAGTTTGGGGACGAAATAGAGATCCCTCAGAACAAAATCCACGTGGACACTCAGTACATGGGTGGCGGCTTCGGATCAAAGTTCAATATCGACAAGTGGGGTATCATCGGAGCGAAGCTCTCTCAGGAAACGGGCAGACCAGTCAAAATCATGCTCGACCGCAAGGAAGAGCTGATGATTGCCGGTAATCGGCCCTCCGGGTTCGCAAAAATCAAAGTTGGACTTCAAAAGGACGGTCTCATTTCAGCGGTTGACGCCGAAGTTTGGGGTTCTGGCGGTCAAGGAGCCTTTCGCGCGCCTCCCATCCCCTATGTTTTCACAAAAGTACCCAACACCCGCCTGGTAGGAAAAGGAATTCGAACCAATCGCGGCGGTGTCCGCGCTTGGCGAGCACCAAACCACCCCCAAGGTGCGTTACTCACAATGTCCGCTGTCGATGATGCCGCAGCAGCACTCGGAATGGATTCCCTGGAATTCTTCATGAAGAATGCAGCCCTCACCGATCGCCCAGAGGTTTATCGGGAAGAACTGCAGATAGCCGCAAATATCATTGGCTACCGCCAAAAAGCCCACGCTCGAGGCGATAGTGGCTCTGGACCTGTTAAACGAGGACTCGGCATTTCGATGCACACCTGGGGAGGCCGCGGCCACCCTTCTGAGTGCGATGTAACGATCAATTCTGACGGTTCGGTCGAAGCCAAGATCGGCAGTCAGGATTTGGGAACCGGAACTCGGACCTGTATCGCGATGGTGATCGCCGAGACCTTAGGGCTCCCCTACGAGGCAGTTACCGTCCACCTGGGGCGGAATAGTTACCCTCAATCGGGCGCTTCCGGAGGAAGTACGACGATCGGTGGAATTTCTGTCTCAGCACGACGAGCGGCGACGGATGCCCTCAACGACTTGCTCAAAACCGTCGCTGGTCGCCTCGGTACCACGGATGACAAACTAGAGGCTTCTGCAGGGCGAATCCACCAAATCGAAAAAGCCGGCGGCGGCGTTTCGTGGCGGGAAGCCTGCTCGATGCTAGGGCCAAACAGTATCACCAAGCGTGGTATCAACAATCCCGGTGAATCGCAACAGGAAGGTCTCATCAGCGCAGGCGTTGGCGGCGTACAGATCGCCGACGTCTCCGTGGATGTCGAAACCGGAATCGTTACCATGAATGAGATGGTTGCAGTTCAGGACTGTGGTTTGATCGTCAATATGAAACTGGCGGAGAGCCAAGTGTATGGGGCTCTCATCATGGGAATTACCTACGCTCTCTATGAAGAATCGATTTATGATTCAAAAACCGGCATCATGCTCAACCCAGACATGGAATTCTATCGTCTCGCAGGCATTAAAGATGTCGGAGACCTAAAGGTCCATATGATGACCGGCAAGGGCTACGACGACCGAGGCATCATCGGCATCGGGGAACCGCCCGCCATCTCACCTGGTGCGGCCATTTCCAATGCTGTCGCCAACGCCTGCGGCGTTCGAGTCCCTAGTCTTCCTTTAACCCCAGAACGTGTCATTGCCGCCCTTCAGAAAGGAGGAGATATAGCATGAATCCATTCGAATATGTCGCACCATCCGATCTCCGAGAAGCCTCGTCGCTCTTAGGCTCCCGTTGGGGACAGACTGAAGTGCTCGCGGGCGGAACGGACCTCGTTACCTCGCTCAAGCAGGGAATCACGAAGCCAAAACGACTGGTAAGCCTAAAGAACATTCCTGAGTTAAAGCGGATTCAGGTCAAGAAGAACACGGTCAGAATCGGAGCTATGGTCACCTTGAGAGACCTTGCAGCCAACGCCACCATTCAGGAAGAGTTCCCCGCCCTTGTGACCGCGATTGACGGAATCGGCAGCTCGCAGATTATCAACGCAGGAACCGTCGCTGGCGATCTCTGCCAACGGCCGCGCTGCTGGTATTTCCGCAATGGATTCGGCCTTCTAGCCGAGGACAACGGAGATTCCTTGGTCAGGACTGGGGATAACCGATATCACGCAATATTCGGGAACGACGGCAGAGCTCTTTTTGTCAACGCATCAAGTCTGGCGCCGGCACTCATCGCCCTCCAAGCGGAGATAAGTATCGTCGGCGCTGCAGGACGGGAACGAGAAATTAATGCAGGCGATCTGTTTCAGGCACCAAACAATGGTGAGGACCGTGAGGTCGCCCTTCGTGCGAATGAAATCGTTTCGGAGATTAAACTCCCACGAGAGAACATGCAGAATGCGAGTTATGAAGTTCGCCATCGCCACGGTCTCGACTGGCCCTATGCAACAGCCTCCGTCGCCCTAAAGATTCGCTCAGGAATCGCTCGAGAGGCGTCGGTGGTTCTGGGACACGTCGCCCCAACTCCTTGGCCGGCAGTTGCCGCATCAAACCTTCTGAACGGCGCACGAGTCGACGCCAGCCTTGCAGAGGCTGTCGGTGAGGCTGCTGCCAGAGGCGCCAAGCCTCTTAGTGGCAATGCCTACAAAGTTCAAATGGTCAAAACAGCAGTGAAGCGTGCCTTACTCGCCGCCGCCAATGCCTAGGAAAGAACAAGCATGTCAGAGAACACGGAAACCACGCAATTCTCTATCCCCTGCCGTTACCTCCGAACGAACAAGATGTTCCATGGAGCTCCGGACGAAGTGATCGATGAGTCGGAGGCCGGGATGTTTTGGTGCGAGAAAACACGAGAAACGTTTGGGCCAGATGGCGAATGTGTTGGAAAAAGTGATTGCATCAGCGATCGTTCGTGCTATCTCACTTATTAGTATACCCGGCTGGGCGTTTTGGTAAGACGTCCAGCCATATTTAAAATAAGACCGCTACCAAGTCATGACTACCAAGAAGAATCTGTTGACGCTCCTCGCTTCCGCTGTCCTTGCTATTAGCGCACCTCAGGCCAATGCGATCACTGGCGATTACCTCGAAGTGAGATCCTGCGATATCTACACTGGCCCGTGCTTCGCAAATGCTGAGATGGGGCTCACAGGAAAGGAAGGGATGCTCGTTTGGTCGGTCAACAATGGCGCATGGAACGGGGTTTCACTAGACGGCTTAAAAGTGATCGCGGTCGTCGCGACCGATGCCACCCTTGGAGATCTGAGCTACGAGCCTCAACAGGGCAAAGCAGTGATCATCGTAGACTCCAATGCCAGCAACAAACAGCAAGATGCCCTCCTCGATTTCGCACGATCAATGGCGGGAGAGCTCATCGAAGAAGTCACTGAAGTCAAGGTGAGTGCAATCGAGTCTAGCCTCGGCATCTGCAAAGAGGCGGGTTGCGCCAACATCAAGGCCGGAAATCTCATCGATATTTCGACCCGATGCATCGGCGACAAGGATCACCTTTGCGGCAACGAGCGGACTTTCTATCCCCCGTTGACAAGTGTCGATGGCGCTCACCCGGCTGTAACGGAGGTCGCCAGCTACCGCGGAACAGGACTTAACCGAACATGGCAAATGGTCGACTACCGATCGGCCTTCCTAGCAACGTTTGAATACTAGATCCGTTTTTCCAGTCAAATGGGTCGGAAGCGATTGCGTTTCCGGCCCTTTTATTTTAATCTCCGCCCGACAAAAGAGACGTTGAACTATGATCCCATCGCCCCTATCCCAGCTATCAAAGGCCTTCTTCGGCCGTTTATTCGTCCCGACAATCCTCATGCTCTCAAGCGCTCTGGTCGTGGCCTCAGAGTTCTCAACCAAGACACTCGAGAAAGGAGCCCCTTCCAAGCTCGGTGATTCAATCAAAGCTGAGCTCAGCCCGACAGGGATACAGATTCTACGGAAAGAAAAACCTATCTACGAACTGTGGTTACGAAAGCAATTACCCCTAAAGACGAGCGTCGAATCTGCCGGAAAGGCTTTGAATGCGCTGGGGCAAACCACCCTCTTAGGAGCAATCGCGATTCTCGCTGATGAACGGGACTATCGGGACGATGAGCTTTACGCTGGCGTCTACACGATTCGATTCGGGTTACGCCCAGAGGACGGAAATCATCTCGGAACCTCTGACCATCTCTATTTTGCCGTCCTCATTGACGCAAAGAATGATCAAGAATTAGGAAAGATCGTAAAATCTCGACAGCTGGTCAAAGCCAGCAGCAAGACTTCAGCCACCGATCACCCGATGATTCTTAGTATCTATCCAGTTTCTTCATCGGATTCAGCCACCCCCTCGGTCCATGAACCAGCTCCCGAACATGAAGCAATCAGACTCTCCATTCCTGCCGTTTCGTCAGACGGATCGGCTAGCGATCCGATCGTTTTCGATCTTGTCGTCGCCGGGATGGCCGATTTCTAACTACGCACTTTAAACTCAGTTGGAAGGCGTCCAAATGAGGGTGGAGCCGCTCGGTTCATCGAGCCGAGTGGCTTTGATTGCAAGGTAAGGGGGAACAAAACAGCTTCTGGCCTGAAAACTTCCAGATTCCGACAGCGGATTACCGTGTCGAGGCTCCTTAACCGCATCAATAGAAAAGCCAGCGATACAAAGCCCGCCGAGAAGATCCTCGAGAGTATGGAGGTACTCTTTCGTACCAAACTCGCGATGCTCTGAACCAGCGACTTGAGGCAAAGCGCCCTCACGGTAATAGGGTTCGCACAGAGCATAACCGCCGCTTGCCAGAGGCTTCGTAGCCGCCTGGAGACTGACCGGTTGTTTGTGTTGAGAGACATAGGTCCCACTTGGCTTAATCACGCGAGCGATCTCCGCATACACGGGGGCAAGCTTCTCAACATAGCAGGTACTGACAGGCTGGAGAACAATATCAAAAACCGAATCTCCAAACTCGCCTAACTCTGTCATCGAGCATTGCAAGGTCTTCAGGGACACCCCTTCTCTTTGAGCCACATCCCGGTCTAGCTTCAACATCTCCTCGCTGATATCCACCACCGTGACGATTGCTCCTTCCGCTGCAAATAAGGGCCCATGCCGTCCGCCCCCTGCGGCGAGACAAAGGATCCGTTTCCCTCGGAAGGGTGCCTTCAACCAGCCAAATGGGTTGATGATTAATTCCGGGTTTTGAAAATCGGCCGGTCGAGCAGGATTGGCAAATGATGACCCCACTCTAACTAAGTCATCCCATGCGTGTTCGTTATGCCGTTCCTCTGATTTCATCGTATCTTTGTGAGACGATAGCCAAGGAACGCAGGCTATCCAAGCAGCAACCCCCTAGTAAAAAGCCAGAAAAGAATTTTAGGGTTTATCAAGATGAAGAACGGTCTCTATCATGAATCGATGACTTTAGAGGAACAGATGAAGGAGATCGCTCAGCGAGGCAAACAGGCTTCTCGAGCGCTGACCTCACTCAGTACGGAACAGAAGAACCAATGTCTCCTGGCCATGGCCGATGCAATTGACCTCAAGAAGGCCGCCATCCAAGAGGAAAACAAAAAGGACCTGATCGCCGGACGTGAGATGGGACTTTCAAGCGCGCTGCTTGATCGATTGGAACTCACGGAAAACCGCGTCGCAAGTATGAGTCAAGGACTCAGAGAGGTAGCATCCCTGCCAGATCCTGTTGGCAGACTGCTTGACGAACGGATTCGCCCCAATGGTCTCAAGCTGCAAAAAGTGAGCACTCCGATTGGGGTCGTTGTGATTATCTACGAATCGCGACCAAACGTAACGGCAGATGCGGCTGGTCTCTGCCTCAAATCGGGGAACGCGACGATCCTCCGTGGAGGTAAAGAAGCCATTCACTCCAATCAGATTATCGCAAAGACGATGGTTGAGGCAGCCAAAGCCGTCTGTCCGGAATTTTCACTTGAAGCTATTCAGGTCGTGCCAACGACGGATCGCAAGGCCATTCCGGTGCTGCTCTCTCTCAGCGACTATATTGATCTCTGTATGCCCCGCGGTGGTGAAGGACTTATCCGGGCAGTCGCAGAATGTTCTCGCGTCCCAGTGATCAAGCATTACAAGGGCGTCTGCCATGTCTACGTTGATCGAGACGCCGATCTCGAACAAGCCGCAGCAATCGCCGTCAATGCAAAAACCCAGCGTCCCGGAGTTTGCAATGCTATCGAAACCCTTCTGGTCGACGATTCGGTTAAGGCTGATTTCATTCCTCGAGTCACGCAGATGTTGTGGGATAAGGGCGTAGAAATCCGAGCCGATGACGCCTTTCGCGAGGCGCTCGACCTCAGCAAAATGAATTCTCCCGGCAAGATCGAGCCGGCAACCCAAGAAGACTGGGATGCCGAGTATCTCGACCTCATCATCGCCACGAAGGTCGTGTCCGGCGTTTCGGAAGCGATTGATCACATCAATCGCTATGGTTCTGGTCATTCGGATACCGTCGTGACTACTAATGAGCAGACTGCAAAGAAATTCATGACGGAAGTCGATTCCGCCGCCGTATATTGGAACGCTTCAACGCGGTTTACCGATGGAGCGGAATTCGGTATGGGTGCCGAAATCGGCATCAGCACCGACAAAATCGGTGCGCGCGGCCCCATGGGATTGGAGGAGTTGACCAGCTACAAGTGGTTGGGATTTGGCCAAGGTCAAATTCGTCCATAGCAAAACCACTGCCCCGTTCACGTTTTTCAATCAAATCCACTATCGAGCTAGCGTGCCAACAACAATCAGTCCAGACCAAGCGGCAGCAAAGGCGGAAGCCATTCGCCAGCAAATGCCTCAGAGCGGGCTTTTTGCCGGCCACGAATGGCGCATTAGTCCGACGCCGTTCCCCTTGGGTCCGCGTCTTGGCAAGGAACTAGAGAAACTCGGACGCATCCTCTTACAGTTCTACAAAGCAACCAATCTTCTTTACCGCAAGAGTGCCGAAGGAAAACTTCCCGAGTGGGTCGCCCCCCTCCTCGATCAAGGAAAACCTGAGTCCCTGGTCTCGCTGCAACGAGATCAGAACCTGAGGCATGAGCTTCCGCGCGTCATTCGCCCCGACATTCTCCTCACAGAGGAAGGCTTCTCAATCACTGAACTCGACAGTGTCCCCGGCGGGATCGGACTGACCGGATGGCTCAACCAATGCTACCAAGGGCTTAGCCAGGATGACGAAAGCCAGGCCGACTCCGATGCCTTAATCATCGGCGGCGCCCGCGGAATGATCGAAGGATTCTCAGGAATTTTTGGCAACCACCAACGGGTCCATGTCATCGTCTCCGAGGAATCCGAGACCTATCGTCCAGAAATGGAATGGTTATGCCAACAGATTGCCCCCCAGAGAGACATTCAGGTTCGCTCGACAGATTTTACTGAGTTTCAAGACGGGGACGCCGCTTACCGTTTTTTTGAACTGTTCGATTTAGCGAACATCAATAACGCTGAAGAACTCTTCAAACGCGCACGAGAAAACAAGCTCGAGCTCACGCCAACACCGAAATCGTTTTTCGAGGAAAAGCTCGTCTTTTCGCTTCTTTGGAACCGCAATCTCCGGGAGTTTTGGAGACAAGAACTCGGTCAAGGTTTCCTCCGAACCCTCCAAAACCACATCCCTTATACGTGGACCATCGATCCCGAGCCATTACCTCCCCACGCGGCCTATCCAGAACTAGGGCTGACGGACTGGCAGCAACTCAAAACGCTTTCGCAGAAAGAGCGACGCCTGATACTGAAAATCTCGGGCTTCGCACCAGAAGCATGGGGAGCACGCGGCGTTCACCTTGGAAGTGATCTCTCTACTGAAGATTGGAGTCTGGTCGTGGATCAAGCGATGAGGCGATTTGAAACCAATCCCCACATTCTCCAACGCTTTACCAAACCCAGGACCGTGGAAAGCAACTGGTTTGACTTCGATGCACGTGAACTCGTCCCCATGGCGGGACGAGTAAGACTCTGCCCTTACTACTTTGTGCACGGAAACGGGGATCAAGCTCGCACAAAACTAGGTGGCTGTCTGGCAACAATCTGCCCGGCAGACAAGAAAATCATTCACGGAATGAGCGATGCGATCATGACTCCGTGCAGCATCAACTAGCCGGAACTCTAGCGCCGGCCATCGTACCAAAGAAAGCACGAGCCACGATTTCCCGTGGTACCTCGGTAACGAAAGATCATCGAGAATAGGGTACCAAGCAGTTCTCTATGCGAATAGAGACCAAACTTCCGTGACGACGTTCGAATCCGGCACCCTTTCAAAATCACAAAGGACGCCCCCTCCTTATTCCCCGCTCGTTTTATTCTGCGACTCAGATCCAACTCCTCTCCCGCGAAGTGTTGTAGATTAAATCCACCGATTGCATCAAAGATATCTTTACGACAGAAAAGGAACGAACCTGCAGCCCAGCGACAGGTCCGACTGATGAGATTCCAGACCATGAGTGGCACGCGAATTCTTGAAGCCAACTCATCGTCAGCGGATAAACAAGCCCCTCCACCAACCACGGTCCCCGATTCGATGGCAGTAGCCAAGGCTTCAAAAACGGACTCTGAAACCGTAGAATCGGCGTCTACAAATACCAACCAGGTGCCCTGAGCTTCTGAAGCGCCCGTATTCCGCGCCCTTCCTATCTGATTGATCGATTCGAAAACTACCCGAGCTCCCAGACTAGAGGCAATCTCAGCCGTCTTATCTGAAGAATTATTGTCGCAGACAACGATTTCCCAATCCCAAGCCCGTTTCTCAAGGGCCGCTACAGCGGATCGAATCGACTCAAGACACGCCGGAAGAAGCTTCTCCTCATTAAATGCCGGGACGACGATGGATACAATCATCTCAAGTGTTTTGATTCTTGTCCTCAGAACTAGTGATGGGTCTCACCAAGGCGATGATCTTGGCCCCATCTAATGGAGAGAACTTACTTCCTGAAACCGCAATATCAACCTGCCCTGCCTCGGAAACCGAAAACATTGGCACTGCATTGAGTCCGTATTGCTCCGTGAACGTTTCATAGTCGAAAGACTCCGTCAGCTTTGTTTTCTTAATGACAGCCCCAGACTCAAATAGTTGCTCCAATGCCTCATGACAATCCGATTCACTAAACAGCTGTCTCCCCTGCAATCCGCTCGCAACGCCCTTGGTTGGCTTTTTTTCCTCGGGATTCAGCGGTAGTTGAAAGACTCCCTCGCGCCCAAAAGCTTCGACGAAGTGCAAGGAGGCCAATGCATTCACCTCAGAATTTGGTGTCATAGCCACCATGCGACCAATCCCGGCAAGGTCCAACTCATCAATACTGTGCTCGTAAAGAATGCTGCCGTAGTGAACCGGCAAGCCCGCCATCCGTGCGATATTGATATTCTGACGATTGTTATCCACCAAGAGCACGCTTACGCCTTCCTCATGGAGTGCCTTGGCGATGTCACGAATGAGCTGATGAGCCCCAACAAATAACACTCCCTGGGGATTCGGATTCGATATTCCCAGACGCCGAGCCAAAATCCCGCTCGTCAGGCCATAAATTGAAACGGTGCCGACGATCACAATGAACGTAACTGGAACCAGCTCACCGGCCCGGGCCACGCCCTGTGATTCCAGCCTGAGGGCAAATATCGCAGCGACAGCCGCGGCCACAATCCCGCGAGGGGCCATCCAACTCAAGAACCATCGCTCATACTGACTCAAGGAGGTTCCTAAACTTGCCATCATCACTGAAGCGGGACGCACAATAAACAGCAAAGCCGCCAAGAACCCTAAACTTCCAGCAACAGGCAATTGTCGGAACGACTCCAACTCAAGTCTAGCGGCGAGAACGATAAAGAGGCCAGAGATCAACAGCACCCGCAGATTCTCCTTAAATTCGAGCACATGACGAACCGAGGCACGGCTTTGATTCGCTAACAGCATGCCCATTAATGTGACCGTCAATAGTCCAGACTCATGTTGGAAGTGATTCGAAGCGGTGAACAATCCCACACAAGCCATCAAACTAACTGGGTTCTGCAAATACTCGGGAACCCAATAGCGGCTAAAGCAGCGACTGAGAGCCCAAGCCCCTAAGCCGCCCAATGAACAACCAATGACAATCGTTTTCCCGAAGCCAAGCACCGCCTGCATGGGCAACTCCCTCCAAACAGCCCCAGCATTAATCGCCTCGAATACCATCAAGGCGAGCAACGCGCCAATTGGATCAATCACGATCCCCTCCCATTTCAACACGGAAGACACTTGCTTGTTAGGTTGTAAGTGCCTCAACAAGGGCATGATAACGGTCGGACCCGTGACGACAAGAATCGCTCCGAAAAGAAGCGACAACGGAACGCTCCAGCCCAAAAAGACCCAGGCAGCGAGCGTCGTCAAAACCCAAGTCACAAGGGCCCCAATTGAGACGAGGTTCCAAACAGCACGCCCCACCGAGCGCAATTCTCTAAGCTCGAGAGTGAGACCGCCTTCAAAAAGAATCAAAGCGACCGACAAAGAAACGACCGGCATTAGCAAATCGCCCAATATCGCGTCGGGGTCAAGCCATCCCGTCACCGGTCCTGCCACGAAGCCAACGGCCAACAGCAATAAAATCGACGGAATCCTGAGCCTCCAAGCAAGCCACTGAGAACCAATTCCCAAGAGCACTATCCATGTAAGCTCAACCAAGATCGCTTCAGACATCCCGACCAGTTAACCCATTCGTTGCCATTATTGAAACCCTCGTTTCACATCAAATCACCCGCGCTGACACCCCCGTCTAGAAAAGTCCGCACTGACTCCTCCGTGAATCCCAACAACGCCGCTGGACAAGATTCAAAGATGACTCCATTGGCTCCTTTGCACTTTAACTCATGGCCCATCCGTGGCAGCGTTGCCAAAGGATGGAAGCACTAGCCGAATCTGCCCAGATAACCCAGCTCGAACTCAGCGAGTTGCGACGGGCAAAATGGGATCTAGAGCACCCAAGCTTAGCAATTCGGCTAACGAACCTCCTAGGCACTCCGATCGAAAAAGGTTTTCAGATGCTCCCTATGGGATGGAACCGGACGGTTCATCGTTCGGTCCACTCGGCACTTTCTAATGCTTTAAAGCTAGCCACCTTTAGCCTGGGAAAAAAGCAAGCACTGCCATCCAAAGACCGATTCCATCGC
>CAJXVR010000154.1 GCA_913061285.1 uncultured Verrucomicrobiota bacterium
CGAGATGTAGAGAGGTCTCGTGGGCTCGGAGATGTGTATAAGAGACAGATACCGAAGTTCTGTAGATTGATGAAGAATCCGTAGATGAGAATCATCCAAAAAGTCGAATCAGAAAGACTCAAGCCGAAGCTTCCCAAGCTGAACTTCTCATACCGATTCGCCACCTCAAAAAGTTGGCTCGGGCCACCGGGCATTCCGAAGAGAAGGATCCCCGCACAAATCACTGCTCCGACCGTGAGCACAATACTCTGCACCACATCCGTCCAAATCACCGCTTCAATCCCTCCTAGGAGAGTATAGGTCGTTACTAAGATGCCCGTCAGAATAATAATCAGCTTCACATCCCACCCCGTCAGTGGCGCGAGAGCAAGCGCAACGAGATACAGAATCGTTCCCATCCGAGCGAGTTGGGTTAAGAGATAGCAGAACAAGGCATAGTTTCTGGCCCAGGCGCCAAATCGCTGCTCAAGATGAAAGTAAGCCGACACCTCGTTGCCTCGTCGGTAGAGTGGAACAAAGTACCTCGCCGCCACCCATGCGGCAATGGGAAGCGAAAGACCAAAGACCGAAGAATTCCAATTCCCTGAATACGATTTCCCAGGATTTCCAAGGAAGCCAATACTACTCATGTAGGTTCCGAAAATCGAAAGTCCCACAACCCACCCGGATAGAGAACGCCCAGCAACCATAAACTGTTCCGTTCCCCGACTTCGGCGAGACAGCCAGCATCCCAGGCCAAAAATTCCTCCAAGATAGATAACGAGAACGATCAAGTCAGCCGTACGCAATGAATCGGTCATAATTGAAACCAGAAGCCTAGATGGAAGCCCCTTTCAAAGCAAACAATCCAGAGAACAGCCTCGCCTTAGCCGAATCGACACAACCCAGCACTATTCCCCCCAATCGGTCCCTCAAAGAATTTTCCAGCAAAAACTGGTTGCAATCCTACAACAGTAGGATTAACTCTCCTACAGTTGTAGGAACAATAACCGCCATGGAAACACCACATATATCGAATTCCGAATGGGAGGTCATGAAAGTCGTCTGGCAACAGTCGCCCACCACTGCCAATAAGGTATGTGAGGTATTACTTCCGAAGAGCGACTGGAAACCCCGGACGGTTCAAACGCTTCTAACCCGATTGACCCAGAAAGGCGTCCTCACCTACGAAAAATCTGGCAGAGAATTTGTCTACAGTCCGCTCTACTCAGAATCGGAATGCACCCATGCCGCAGGCCGCTCCTTTCTCGACCGCGTCTTCGACGGCCAAGTGGCGCCGTTTCTCAACAATTTCCTCGAAAGAGAAGAATTGACCGAAGCTGAGATCGATGAGCTCAGAACGCTCTTAAACCGCAAGAAACGATCCTAAGGAATCACGTTATGGAGTATTTAACGGATATCTCTCAATGGGCGATCAAAGCATCGATACAGGGTGGATTACTCGCGGGAACCTTGTGGTTTGTCTATCGGGCTCGTCGCACCGCGGGCCTATTCGGGGTCCAATACATCCTCGGTTTTCTGGTAATTACTCGGCTGTGCCTTCCAGCGACTCCAAGCGTCGCGGTGCATCCTTGGCACTGGCTAGCAATCCCGAAGTCGAGTGCAGCAAACCAATCAGAAGCAGTCCGACGATCTCCCACTCCCCCTAGCAGCGCAGCTGGAAGTGGCGTCTCAGTATCGGCGATCCCCACCAAGCCCCCCCATCCCATCCAAAAAATTTCAGCCACTCTTTCTCTCACCAACAAAGACATTCTGGCGCTGCTATGGGGTTTGGGTTGTGTCTTCGGGCTCATCCGGCTCTTACGTGCCCACGCTAGACACCGCACTCTTATCAAAAGCTGTGCGCCCCTGACAGACGCATCGCTTCAAGCGATGCTCGAGATTCTGCGAAAAAAACTGGGGATTCGTCGCACGGTGCAATTGCTCGGGTCGCCTCACATCGCTTCTGCCGCAGTGACAGGCTCTCTACACACGAAACTGATCGTGTCACCAAGGTTTCTCCATCAACTCACACCACAGCAGCAGCAACATGTCCTGACGCACGAATTGATCCATATCAAACGATTCGACCCGCTCATCAATTGGATCTCACTCATCCTTCAAGCGGTCCATTGGTTCAATCCGCTTGTTCATTGGGCACTCAAGAAATTCCAGCAAGATCGCGAACTCGTCTGCGATGCGATCGCCATCAAGACACTCGGTGAAGACCAGCGACGCGCCTATGGCGAAACGCTCATAGAGATTCTGATGTCATTCCGCCAACAACGCACTTTCCCCAACCTGGTTCCAATAATAAGTAACAAACACGAAATCAAACGAAGAATCATGATGATCTCTAAGAACCAATCATCCCAAACCAAACGCCCTGTCCTGCTATTTGCCGCCCTTGCCGTCGTCATGGCCCTAAGTTTCACTAAACCGGGCTTGGTCAAAGCACAGGTCTCAGAGCAACGAATCACCGGCTACACAATCTCGCAAGGGAATCCCTCAGATGCCGATTTCACGATCGAGTCCATTGATCTAGTGGCAAGCTCAACATCGACACGGGTCAAACTCCGCGATGTCACGAGTCGAGAGTCTCGAAGCGGAGTCCTGGTGGCTCCCGGCACGGGCAAACAAATGTACAATGTCCATGAAATCGATCTCACAGCCTTCCCTGATGGAGGCGTTCTCGTTATCGATATTCGCATGGGCGATGGAGAAAGCGCCGGATCATTCGACCTTTTCCCTGAGGGAGTGCCACTCCCTAGTGCTAGTCCTGAAGGGTCGGTCGCCCGGCAATACGATGTCGCCCCCGGCGAATCACGAACCCTCGTTCATCAATTCACCAAAGGCGGAACCTTTCGATTCGGAGCCTCGGGCAATTGGTTTAGTGAGCAAGGCACCACAAACGACTTCGAATTTGAAGCACGGGCGATTCCAGTAACGCTCGACAGTAATGCCCTCACCAACACGACAAACATCCGGGAGTTTCATATCGAAAAAAAACCAAGAACAACTGCTGGAACGATCCATTTCTCCACTAAAGAAAACGGCAATACCTTTTCAATCATCAATAACGATGAAGGAAAAGCCCTCAATCTCTCTTCAAACGGGACAGCAACTCTCAGCGGCAACGCAAAGCAAAGCGTATCCATCTTTCGGCGTCATTCGAAAGAAAAAGGCAATTCATTCACAATCAATAGCAATAAGAACGAAATCATCGAGATTGTCCCCAACGTCAATCTAACTATTGAACCCCAAACGGCTAACACCGATTCCAAGAAAAAACACAAGCCAATCACCGTGACAAGCGCAAGTATCATTGAACTTGAGCCAGAAACAAACGTCACCATTATCTCAAGCGTGGACGGAAAGAACGAAATCCGAACAGATCGCGGCGTGCTCCATCTGCGCTCTAATAACAACAACAGCCGCTCTGGCAACACCAAGGCGAAATCAACACGGAGCAAGAAAAAGTCAGCCGAAGGCAAAGGAATCAGCGGTGAAATTATCCGCTATCAATTTGACACCAAGAAAAAGGATTCAAAGGAATCCGAGGTGTCAAACGAAGACAACTAGGAAACGGGAAAGCTGGCGATTCGGAAGTGTTTGTTCCGAGTCGCCAGTCTCTTTTTCCCTCCATTCGCCAGAGAAAGAATATCAGGGCCGAAGATATCCAACAATCGTCCGAAACCGATCCGGATTATTCCCCGGATTCAGATTACCCTGAGTGCTTCCAGCCGCCACATCCCACAATGAGGGATCGAATGCCTGCGGCGTATTCGAAAACGATACGTGCGCATCACCCCAAAGGACATTTAGCCCCACCGGATTGCGTGCCGTGGTATGGGGAATCGTTTTATAGGAATAGATGAAATCAGTGTAAAGCGTCCGGTCGGAACGAAGCTGCCCTGATCGAGTCGCCACCAGCCCCCACTGACGTTCGTTCTCGTTGGCGGGATTGGGCCGGGCGGGCTGCTGAGTTTGGGGATAATAGACATAACTCGACCGAACCCAAGCCCCTTGTGCCACCGGAAAAGCAAACTCATCTGTCTGATAATCGCCCAGCTCGTAGCCGCGCCCTTCTAGCTCAGCAGCGGCCCCTTTAAGTCCCGGATCAAAGTACATCTTGGGAGCGGTAATATACCCCTGAGCAAAGAGGTAGCCATGGTTGAAAGGCACGGTCACATCCGCAGGCTGCCCATCAGCTCCGGCGAAAAGCCGATAGGACCACCAAGGCTGACTTCCCCTGACTTGCTCCGGATTAAAGAGCGAAGGGAACAGTTTATCGGCATTGTCGTCAGCATAAATAAACGTCGCGATGCCAAACTGGCGCAAATTATTGATACACGCTGTCCGGTGCGCCTTATTCTTTGCCACTCCCAATGCAGGCAAGAGCATCCCTGCCAGAATCGCGATAATGGCGATGACAACCAACAATTCAATCAAGGTAAATCCGCGGGCATTCCTTCTAAGACTCATCAAATCACTTAAGCACGACAGCTATCAAAGCACAACGGAATAGCCCCTCGAAACCCTCAATGATCAAAAGAATCGCTCCGGAACATCAATCACATCCCCATCCTTGATATGAAACTGATCCTTCTCCCTAAGCTTCAGTTGTTCGCGGAGCGTAATCCTATGAGCAACCCCATCTCGATACACAACGACAGAATCCCTCGCGGCCTCGGCAAGACCTCCTGCGAGAGCCACAGCATGCTGAAGGCTCATGGGTCTCGACCCCTTGATTTCGTAGACCTGTGGCACTCGAACCTTGCCAATGATTGAAAACGACCCAACGGATTTGACCTGCTCCTTCCGTTCTAGATCAGCCTTGCGATCCTGCGCTTGTAGTTCCTTCAACCAATCCTTGTATTGATGAACTTCAGTGTCATAGAGGACGCTCCGTTCTTCAAATTTCCTTCGCGCGGCTTCGATGGCAGCTCGAAGCGACGGGATAAAAAACGACTGAACCCACTCGTCCGCCCTTTGCTGAAGCTGCTCTAATTCAATCTCATTCTGTTTAGATCGGTCACCACGAAATGCCTGCCCCCAAGCGGTTTTCAATTCACGGTACATCAAATCCTCTGGACGGGCTTCCTCCGGAATTGTAAAGACCGACGAGTCACGCACCACCTGTAGCCTCTCAGAGAGATCGACAAGCTGATCCTCGGCGACCTCCATCCGCTGGCGCGCGCGTTCGACCCGTCGCTGCAAGCCTTCTAGCAAAAGTCGTCGCTCCTCGTATTTCGGATCGAGCCTTTTTGCCTTATCCGACCCCTCGTTGATGTTAACGGGCGTAGTGATCGATTCGGAAACCGCGCCCTTGGTTTCGATTTTCCCAGGCAACAGGTTCGCGGCTTCTTTGAAGGTCGCATCCACCTTCTCAAACACGTCGGTTACGTCGGAAAACTCCCTTACAATCCGCCGAAACGCAACCGCAGCAGACTCTTCTGCTCCTAAGGCGCGATAGCTCTCTCCAACACGAAATAAGGCCTCAGCCATCATTGGGCGGCCTTGGTCAAATTGCCCCACAGCTTCGCGATAGTAATTAAGCGCCTTCGTCGCATCTCCATTTTCGTCCGCAAGTGATCCTCGTGCGAGTAACTCGGCAACACCGAGGGAGGCCTCCTCGATCTTAGGAGGGATCGATTCCTCAGCTATTCCGGACCAGAATACTTGTAGTATCATTATCCCTGCCAGCGATCGTGCCGTCATTCTTGCAAACCATTTACCTAGAGATACGTTTTTCATGTCACTACTTAGACTAGGCCTTACGCCAACGGAGTTGTTCCCATTTTGTAACATCTCGATCAATTGGTTTCCTTCGATGTCTATTTCATTCCAGGACTGAATCCAGGTCAAGCCGGTAGCCAGCACCGTGAGCCGTAACAATGTAGCGTGGCTTTTCTGGAATTGGCTCAAATTTCTGGCGTAAACCGACAATATGCCGATCAACAGTTCGGGTTGTTGGGAAGGCAGCATAGCCCCAAACAAGATCCAAAAACTCCTCTCGCGATACCACTTTACCACGCCGCTGCGCGAGCAGGCGCATTATCCCAAACTCCTTGCGACTGAGAGCAACGGGCTTCCCCTATCGGGTTGCTATACGCCGCCCGAAGTCAATCTCAGAATCGCCCAATTCAAGCCTTCCCAAGACCTCTTCAGACGCTTGTCCACGGCGCAAGAGGGCGCGCACGCGAGCGAGAAGTTCTGACTGACTGAACGGTTTACTTAGGTAGTCATCGCCTCCGTGATCAAGGCCCCGAACACGGTCATCGACGGCCGCCTTGGCGCTTAGGAACAGAACCGGCACCCCAATTCCCATCCGACGAAGCTCAGCGCACAGGGCAAAACCATCCAGTTTGGGCATCATCACGTCGAGCAAGATCAAATCAGGTTCTTCTTCAACCGCACGACGGAGCCCATCTTCTCCATCATTCGCCGAAACAACTCGATAGCCATGGCGAGTCAAGCAATCCTCGAGCACGCGTCTCATTGAGGGTTCATCTTCGATAACAAGAACTCGTTCTCTAGGCATTCTCATGTCTCCTGGGCAAGACGATTCGAAACGTACTACCCTCGTTGATCGCGCTGCTTAAATCGATCCAACCACAATGACCTTCGACGACATGCTTCGCCAAGGCTAAGCCCAGGCCAACTCCAACGGATTCTCGCCGCATCTCTGCTCCCAACCGTCGGAACGGTTGAAAGATGACCTGTTGCGCTGAGCTATCGATTCCCTTTCCCTGGTCGCGCACTTCGAACCAGGCCTCTCTCGTTGACGCCCCGAGAGCAACCTCGATCGATTGGCCTCTTGAAGAGAATTTCACCGCGTTGTCCAACAGATTGTGAAGGCAACGCTGAATAGCAACAGGATCGAGATCACAATCAATCTCTTGATCTCCCTTCTCCACTCGAACCGAAATTTCGAATCGCTGCGCCGTGGGACGAAAACATTGGACCGTTGATTCCACTAGCCTCACAAAGTCGCAGGACTCAAACTCGTAGGCCTTGGCCCCACGCTCAATGCGAGAGACATCCAGGACGTTTTCTACTAAGCAAGACAGGCGCTGGCTCTCAGCGAAAATCATTTGATGATAGGCACGCTCATCACAATCGCCAGCCATGAGCTCTTCCGTTAGCAATGCAATCGATGCCGTGGGCGTCCGGAGTTCATGGGAAACGCTAGCGACGAAATTCGAACGTTGTTCATTCAAGAGCTGCTGCCGTCTAAAGGCTCGATAGATCGCAACAAGCCCAATCGAAACGCTCAGGAGGGAGAGAAGAATTAGAAGACCAAAGCGCCAACGCCGTTGATCCACAGAAGCAAAATAGCGATCAGCATCCCGCAGCGAAACTGTCACATCAACTGTGGGCCAAAAATTGTCAGCAGGAAAACTCCCGGTCGAAACTTCAGTTTGTGAGCCAGACCACCCTTCCAGCATTCCACCAATTCTAATCGCCGCTTCAAAATCCGGGTTTACATTGACGACACCAAGCGCCCGAGCAATCTCATCTCTCACTCGCTCAAGACGCCGAGCAATAATCACGTCTTCATCGGAAGGGATCCAGATTAACAGATCGTCTCCCCCAAACGAGCAGCGGGCGGTAGGTTTAGGAGTCTCTCCCTCAAGCTCCAGTTCAATCTTTGCGAGACGAAAAAACGCACGCTGACGCTGTTCTCGCTGCCATTTCTTAATAATCCCAGCCCAAATCGCCCCAATCTCAACGGCCTTGACCGGGTCCAATGCCCCCGCTCTGGCAAGTCCACTTTTCGGGCCCACACGTGCAGCAAGTTCATCCGAAGTCCGCTCGGAGATTGCCCTCTCAACCGCCGCGAGGTATTCCTGCACCACAACGCTTGGCTTAGAAATCAAGCGTTCTCCAACTTGCTCAATCCAATCGGCCAAGCCCTCATCAAAGGTCGCATGCTCAAGCGACCACAGAAGACTAAGGACACCGATCGGGGTTCCAAACTTCGAGCTGTCGAAGAAATGCCGTTCTCCGAGCCCGCGAAAGACTGAAACGGCATCCTCCGGGTTGATTTCACCTAGCTTCGTCGCCACTCGTAGTCTTAGGCGTCCCGAGACGGTAGCAGATAAATTGGAATCATCAATGAGACTGAGAATCCGATCGATCTCACTCGACGACGTGGCCTCATTGACCGCAATCACAATCCGTTGAGCCTGATTGGAATCCATCTCCGGCAGATACCGACTCACACCCATGCGCGAAGCATGATCCATAGGCGGTGGCGCAATCAACTGCTGTTGAGAATCATAGGAAACTTGATAGGAGAGCGATTCCTCAAACTCGCCTTCCAATGGACTTGGGGCAAGCGTCTCTCGCAAAACCCGTAGCTCATCAACTAGTTGAGCTCCTTCTTCCCTCATTTCAAGAGACGTCGCAAGACGGTCCTCCCGTAGCGATGCCGCCCCCAGTCCAGCCAAGACAACCGCGGGCAACGCGATCAGAAGAGCGTAGCCGCCGAACGTGAGCTTTTCAGGAGATAACATGCCAGATGAAGGAACACCCTAGAGCAGCTCTGGGTAAAAGTGTTACGCCTTTGTTACCAAGCCGAGACAAACATAGCAATCTCGAGCCAGATTAGACGTGGCAGCTGCGCCAGCAACAAGGATATCGCCACTAATTCAACAATGCTGACATCGAAAGCCTGTGAGCCGCGCTTGGCGGAACGCCAGTGAACCGCTTGAAAGCACGACTAAACGCTGCTTCCGAAGAATATCCCAACCGATTCCCCACCTCAGCCACCGTTGCCCCACTCTCCCGAAGCCAACTCAGTGCGATCTGCATTCTCCAACGAGTGACATAGCGCATCGGTGATTCACCAACACAAGCGGCAAAGCGGGTAGCAAACGCAGAACGAGACATTCCAGATTCTGTCGCGAGCGATTCAACGGACCACTCCTTCTCTGGATCTCGATGAACCAGGGACATTGCCGGCCCGAGTTGAGGATCCTGTAATGCTCCCAGCCAGCCCGTTCGCGCTTCCGGCGAATGATCGATCCACGACCGAATCGCTTGTATCACAAGGACGTCACAAAGACGGGTAATGATCGTTTCCCCGCCGGGACGCAATCCCTTGGCCTCAGCACCGATGAGACGAACCGTATTCTCTAACCAAGCCGCTTCAGAATCATTCCATGAATCAGCAAGCACGATCTCCGGCAACAGCCGCAGCAGGTGCACTGCGGCCGGATGTTCAAAGGTCACAGCACCACAGAGCATCGTCGTTTCCCGCCCTCCTCCTCCGAAACGTAACTCCTCGTAACGTTCTGACAATAGCGCCCGCGGTAGATCAAACAAGGGCACACACGGAGTGCCGACCTCACTGATCAAACGATGACCTTTTCCATGAGGAATCAGACCGAGGCTGCCTGGCACGAGCGTCTTGACAGACTCTCCCTCGACCTCCAAACGACACTGCCCAGCAGTCACTACATGAAACATGAGGGTTCCAGGCATTGGGGGAAGATCAATTCCAAAAGGAGCCGTCAGTTCAGACCGACAATAGAACGCACCGCTCATCCGCAGCATGTGCAGGGCTTCGCCCACTGGTTCGACTCTTGGGTTTGTAGAAAGCGACGGCATTTCGCCCATCTTTCGAGTTCTCTGGGGTTTCGGTCAAGTATTTAGGATGAAGTGGAATTCCCGCCCGTAAGGAAGCTTGCCATAGTCATACCGTCGACTGTTCGACGGAACGAATACCAACTGAAAAGAAAACTATTATGAACAATCCACAAAGAGTACTCGTCATCGGAGCAAGCGGCGGCACCGGACGCGCCGTGGTGAGCGATCTCATTGACAGCGGCCACCAAGTCACCGCCTTTGCCCGTAGGGCAACGAGCCTTCAATTGAACTCAGATCAACTGAAAATCGTAACCGGTGACGCAATGAACGCGAAGGACGTTGCTAAGGCAGTCAAAGGTCAGGATGCCGTCATTGTGACGCTAGGAATTAGAGAAAACCCTCTTCGTGTGAGACTCCTTGGCAGCAAGAACACCGCATCAAACATTCGCTCGACCGGCACCGCCAATGTGATTCAGGCAATGAAACAACATGGAGTCTCACGTTTGGTTGTCCAAAGCTCATTTGGCGTCGGTCAAACCAGACACCTCCTAAGACTGGGTGACCGCCTCCTATTCAAGTTCTTACTCAAACCTCAAATCTTAGACACCGAAGAACAGGAAAAACTCGTCAGAGAAAGCGGCTTGGATTGGGTCATCGCACAACCAGTTCATTTGACGGACGCTGCCTTTTCAGAGACACCATCATCATCTATCAGAGGCAAGGTCAATCAGTGGAACGTGTCACGTCGAAGTGTCGCTCGATTCCTTTCCAAAGCAACGCATTCCACCCCATTCTTGCATCAGAGCGTCACACTTTAAGGGGAGAACGATGATCTTTTTCCTGACCAGTATTGGCCTTTTGATGAGTTCCATTCTTGGCGGTGTATTCTTTGCTTTTTCCTCCTTCATCATGCCGGCCCTAGTAAGAATTCCTGCCTCAGCAAGCGTTCGCGCGATGCAACAGATCAATCTCACCGTGTTCCATTGGAGTTTCATGGGACTCTTCTACACCATGCCCTTGCTCTGTCTTGGTTTCATTGGCAATGCCTTAATGACGCCAGCCGGAGCGGAGACACCCTACCTCCCAGCGGCCGCTTGTATTTACCTTGTCGGGACGTTCGTGATCACGGGTTTCGGAAACGTCCCTCTCAACGAAAAGCTAGCGAGTCTTGATCCGGAATCAGATCGAGCCGAAGCGGTCTGGCACCATTACAGCGATCGATGGACAAAGTTAAATCACATCCGGACCGCTGCGTGCCTGATCACCACAGGACTGTTCATTGCGGCTCTTTTGGAATGATCAATGCCTCAGTCATGATGATCCCCAGTTTTCGAGTCGCCCCCAACGATCCGCAATCATCACTCACCACGGTTGCATGCTTCGCTATACAAGTTTGCTCAAGTTATAATTTACCTACGCCGTACGAGCCTGCACATTTAGCGACGCAACGGATCAGTGACAGAGAGAAACCTATGACAGCGTCTTCCCAAACAGAGACCAACGAAACAAACCAAGGCAAAGAACGCCTCCCACTAAGGATCTGGCCCGCAGTGATACTATTGATCACCATGGTGGTTCTAAGATTTCTGCCCTCTATGACAGAAAACCTCCCAGATTTCTTTCCGATCGTTTCAGCAATGGCACCAATCGTTTGTAGCCTCCTCCTGTTGATCTGGTGGCTAGCGGCGAGTCGGGCAAGTTGGAGAGAACGTCTCCTTGGTATTTCCCTCATGCTTGTCGCTGGCTTGCTAGCTCACTTCCTCGCTGACTCTTCGATGCAAGGAGCGGCCACAATGCTGCTTTGGACCGTGCCTATGGGGTTTGCAGGATTCGCTCTCGGCCTCGCATTGGTAGGCGGAAGCCTTTCGGGTAAACGAACCTGCCTGGCCCTCTGGCTCGCATGTATTGGTCTCGGGGCGACCGCACTGCTTCGTTCAGAGGGAATGTGGGGGCACGCAAAAATGGACCTGTATTGGCGATGGACAGAGAGCGCGGAAGAGAAACTCCTCGCGAAGCGTTCCGCCCCCTCAGAGCCCGATAACGTCAACATCGAAGAGTCCGTCATCGAACTCGCACTGGCGAATCCAGAATGGCCAGGATTCCGTGGACCGGAGCGGAACAGCCGTCAGTCTGGGCCAGTGATCGATGCCAACTGGAACACCCACCCTCCAGAACTCCTATGGAAAATACCAGTGGGGCCTGCCTGGTCATCCTTTGCCGTCGCTAACAATCTCCTCTTCACGCAGGAGCAACGAGGGACCAACGAATGCGTTGTCTGTTATGATGCAAGTTCCGGTAACGAGATCTGGTTTCAGAAAATCGAAGCGCGCTTCAGTGACCCTCTCGGAGGGCCTGGACCAAGAGCAACACCGCAACTCGCAAACGGCAAGCTTTACGTCCTCGGCGGAAATGGGGACCTCCTTTGTCTGGAGGCCAAAGATGGCGGGATTCAATGGCAAAAGAATATCGGCTCTATCGCCGAACGGAAAGCCCCTACTTGGGGATTTAGCAGTTCGCCGCTCGTGATCAGTCAAGTCGTTATAGTCCACGCTGGGGGTCAGGGCAATCTTGGCACCCTCGCCTTCGACAGAGAGACCGGAGACCTCGCCTGGGCCTCACCAGGGGGAGATCACAGCTACGGTTCACCACAAGCTATCAAGATCGAGGATGCAACCATGGTTATGATGCTTACGAACAAAGGACTCACGATTCTTGAACCAACGACTGGGACCGTTCAGCTTGACTACGAATGGAAGCAGAGTGGTTACCGTGCCCTCCAACCCCAATCGGTTGGTGACAACAGCATTCTTATCGCCTCGGAAATGAACCGTGGCGCCCGTCGGATTCAATTAGAACGATCCGGAGAGTCTTTAAGTGCGTCCGAGCTTTGGACGAGTCGCAACCTAAAGTCCGACTTCAATGACTTCGTCGTTTACCAAGATAGCATCTATGGCTTTGATGGAGGCATGTTTGCCTGCGTCGATCTCAAAACAGGAGAACGGCGTTGGAAAGGAGGACGCTACGGCAAAGGTCAAGTCCTCCTCCTTGAGTCATCTGGCCTTCTACTCGTGGCAGGCGAACGAGGTCAAGGCGTGCTATTGAAAGCTACCCCAGAAGACCTGACCGAACTAACGACAATTCAACTCCTCACAGGCAAGACGTGGAATCACCCCGTAGTTGTGGGAGATAGGCTCTATATTCGAAATGCTCAAGAAGCAGCTTGCTATCGACTCCCACTAGCACAAGAGCAGGAAACAACAAATCCTCGCCCCCTTTCTGAAGAGTAGCGTTATCAAGGGCGATTGTTTCGAGCAGGCTCGTCATTCGTCTTATCAATCGCACTCAACGCAGACTCCGCGGCGCCTCGAATCTCAGCCGGAGATTTTGGGATAGTGATTCCAGAATTTGATTTCTGAGACACAACACCATTCAACGATCTCAATAACTTCTGCAAAGCTGGAATCGCTCCGGTAGCAGCAGTCCCAAACTTTCCGAGGGCTGATACCGAAGCGTATCTCACTACCGGATGCGGATCGTCAATCCCAATGACAAGAGCGGGCACGCACCGATCTGCTCCGAGTCTAATAATCCCGAGAGCAGACGCGGCTCGCGCCCTGACAAACCAGGTATCGTCGCTCAACCTTTTAGTGAGCGGTTTCACTGATTCCTCACTTAGCAAGGATCTCTGCCATCCGAGAGCAGTCACGGCATGGTAGCGAATCGACGCTTTCTCATGAGTGAGCGCATCGACTAACTCAGAAACCGCCTCAGTTCCAATTCGACCGAGATCTCGAATCGCCTCATAGACCGGCTCGCCGTCACCATAGAGCAGGCTTGGATTGTCGAGGCGCCCAATTAACGCCCGCGCTACCGACGCATCGAAGGCATCGTAGCCGAGTCTTGCAAGGCGCCGCCTCTCAGGAGCTGCGGCTGGTAGATAGTCATCCCCGCCTACAGATGAAAGAAGCTCCGATGCCTTTTTTCTCACCCACGAGTCCTTAGAGCCCGAATATCGTCGCAGCAATGGAATCCCATTGGTCCCTATTGACCTTACAGCTCTCGTGGCTAACTCTCGTTCCTCGTTGTCTGAAGATGTCAATCGTTCCAACCAGGCTGAAAGAGGCACACCCTCATAGGATGTCACTGCCTCATCAGCCTCTCCGATCCCAACTAATAGAAGCATGGCAAGATATCCAGCAAAGCGAAAAATGCCATTGGTATTCTGGTTAATTTTAAGACTCATCTATCGTCTCTCACGTTTCTATTCGCAGAGCAAACCCAGCCCCAAATCAATCCGTAAACTGAAAGAACTGGCTCTCTCCAGATGTCGGAATCTCAATAGTAACTATATCAGCATCGCTTGAAACCGTCCCTTCCACTGTTCGAAAGGGCTGACTTAGATCAGGCGTCGCGAGAATTCGTCTCAATTCAGTTCGAGGAAGACTCACGACCACATAACCGGGACGCGATCGTTTGATATTTATGATGTTCGGCCCTCGAGGCAAATCGATTCTGAATTCAAACAACTGCCCTCGGTCACTACCAATAATCCATTTTCCATCAAGGTTGGCAATCGCAGAAAACGTGCCTTGAACGCCAGAACGAACTGCCTTCCACTCCATGCCATCCGTCGAAGAAAGGAGATTGAATGTTGGCATGCGATCTGCCCCAAAAATCATCCTAGACTCTTGGGGGAGTGGCCTTCCTACTGCCAGGAGCATTGAATTGTCAGCCCCCACATCGAAGATTTCCCCCACATCTTTCTGATCAAGTTCAATCCGATCCCACGTGAGTCCATCATCAAGGGACCGAGCCATCAATGCAGAACAGCAGTCTTCCGAACCAACCACTATCCATTGATCTCGAACACGCATCACCCGTCGCCAACTGCTATGTATTCCGCCTCTAACTCTGCGACCTACAATGGTATTCCACGCGCCGGGTTCTATCGAACGCAATATCGTTCCATCGGAACCCACCGCGAGCCATGTCCCCTGGTGTTCTGCAACGGACCTCAATGAGGCAAGGGCTGCAAATGGATCCAAGCGAACCCTAGAAGGCGGCCAATCGCTTATGTTGTCGGTTTCAATGATTGTTCCGCTTTCCCCAACGGCTACCCATCGTCCATGGCTGCCTGCTATACCGTTTAGATCGGCTCGCGTTCGAGATTCACTCACCGTCCAGTCACGAGCATCGCTTGAGTGAAGCACAAGCCCCGCGGGCCCTACAGCACCCCAAGTCCCCTGGCTAAAGTGTAATCGAGTGAGCCCGAAGTCTACCGGCAGACGATGCCGCTGCCAGTCCCTGCCATTGTCGGAGCGCCGCACGAAGGGTCCATCCGTCACTGCAACCATGATGCCATCCCCGAGTGCAATCGATGTCACAGTTTCCGCCATTGGCATTCGAACGGAATGCCAATGGTTCCCATCAGTGGACATTGCTATGCCACCAAGATCTCCCACCGCAATCCAGCGTCCTCCCCCTTTCGCTATGCCCCTAAGGGGCTCCAAGCCAAGCGTCAGATTAGTCAGTGATCGTAGGCGTCCCCTTGAAATAAGGTTAACAACCCCACCAAGATCGCCCACGAGGCGAGTCTCTCCATTCTCATCAAGACCTATGTCGAAGAGAGCCGGGACGTCCAGGCTTTCGGTGCTTTGAATCCAATCGACCCCATCCTCAGAATGTAGGTGAATTCCGTGAGGAGGGCGTATCGCAAAACCAACCGCATTCCACCGCCCCAAACCATAAGAAATCTTACGAAGATGAACAAACGAACCCTTCGTCTCTGTGACATCATCCAATAGCGAATCAAGAACCCATTCATTGCCGTCCGTAGAACGGATAACGACGCCATCGTCTCCTACCGCCACCCAAAGATCGTCTGCAAATTCGATACTATGAAGATCACCATCGGCAGGAGATTGTCCGAGATGAACCCAGTCCCTTCCGTCTAGAGACTCTAGCATCGTTCCTTCAAGCCCTACGGCAATCCACTTTTCCTGTGAATGTCCTACGGCAGTGAGATGCTTCAAAGTCGGACTGGGACGCATTTCCCAAACCTCCCTATCTCTCGAAAGCAGGATAAGGCCGTTGTCTCCAACGGCTACCCATAGCCCTCGAAAATAGCTCAAATCTCGGATACCTGATTCGGCTCCTCCATCAACCCGATTCCATGCCAGCCCGTCATTTGAATTCAAAATCACCCCTTCACTTCCAACAATCGTCCATTTCCGATCACGATAGACAATGTCGGAATAGTCATTTGCCAAATAGGCATGAGGACCTAAAGGGGCGAACTGTTGTTGATCACTCGCCTGTAGAATCGAGGACGAGGACAGAACCCAACAAGTCAGTAGAAAGAGCGGAAGAATCAGAAGGACCAAAGGAGACCGTTTCATAGCCAGTACACAATCGAATCGTTACCGTGAGTGCTGGCCCACGATAGACTTCTAACAATCTAGCTTTTCACTGTCAACAGCGATTCCCTTAGGACGAGACTATCGCGCCCTAGGGGGAAGAAAAAAAAATTGGCACCGACCGATTACCCAGCCTAAGATCCACTCTTGCCCCAGTTTCTATCTTTCTCGTTGAAGAATGCGATAACAGCCATGAATCGAAAGCGTCTCGTTGCCATATTTATCGGTCTGACACTCCCCCTCCTAGGAAACGCGGACGAACCATTCACGAAGGTTCTGACGAGTCAATCAAAGAACATTCGAACGGAGGAATGGCACCGGGACCACCGGAATCATCCCCTTGAAACCGATGATAAATGGTCCGTGAGAAAAACCGTTCTTCACGGAGGAAAACAGGAGGGAGTTGAGATCATTGAAGTGGACAATGGTCGCCTTCGATTCAGTGTGATCCCAACGAGAGGCATGAGCATCTACGAAGTCGTCATGGGGGACATCCGCCTCGGATGGGAGTCGCCAGTGAAAGAAATCGTTCACCCCAATTTAATTAATCTCCAAAGTCGCGGCGGCCTTGGTTGGCTCGAAGGATTTAACGAATGGATGGTTCGATGCGGCCTTGAGTCGGCTGGGCACCCAGGACAAGACAAGTTTATCAACAACGTGGGCGACGAAGCCAGTATGGATCTGACGCTTCACGGCAAGATCGGCAATATTCCCGCATCGGAAGTGCAAGTCATCATCGAGAACGAAGCTCCTCACCGGATTCGGATCCGAGGCAGGGTCGATGAGCGAATGTTCTACGGCCCACAGCTTGAGCTATGGACAGAAATCTCTACAGAGATCGGATCCGAGTCCTTGACGATTGCAGACGAGCTCACCAATCGGGGCGGAAGTGAACAAGAATTTCAGATTATCTACCACGGGAACTTTGGCCCGGACCTCCTCGAAGAAGGCAGTCAGCTCGTTGCTCCAATCAAGAGTGTCTCCCCATTCAATGAGCATGCAGCCAAATCGATTGGAACGCACACGTCCTATGGCCCTCCAACGCAAGGATTCATTGAGCAAGTTTATTGCATTCGCCCTTGGGCCGATAGCCAGGGCAATACCCGAGCCATGATTCACAATGCTGCCGCCGATCGCGGCGTCAGTCTTTCTTATGCCCTCAGCGAACTCCCCTTTCTTACGCAATGGAAGAATTCCGCCGATCTGAAATCAGGCTACGTCACCGGCATCGAACCAGGGACAGGATTCCCCTATAATCGACGCGTCGAACGTCACTACGGTCGCGTGCCGAAGCTTCAACCCAATCAGTCCCGTCGTTTCAAATTGGAGTTCACAATTCTGGATTCAGAATCGAAGGTCACGGCCGAGAAAGCAAAAATTCGCTTCATCGCCAACGGTCGCCAAACAACCGTCAAATCCACCCCAGAAGCAGATTTAAGTCTCTTCAACTAAATCCCCGTCATGAAACAACCTCTCAATCGCCGCCAATTCATCAAGAACACCAGCCAGGCAACAGGCTGTCTCTTATACACATCTGACGCTGCCGACGAGCGATCTAGTGTAGA
>CAJXVR010000155.1 GCA_913061285.1 uncultured Verrucomicrobiota bacterium
CGATCAAAGCCTTCGAAGCACACGCCCTCGACTATCTCCTAAAACCCATCAACACCGAACGTTTCACTTCGGCGATTGATCGTGCCTACAAGCATATCGAAAAGAACCAAACGAACGAAGCCGCCCGAAATGTACTCGCTCTCCTTTCAGGGCAAGCCCAAGACAAATCCTCACCTCGATTCCTCACTCGACTAACCATTCGGGACACAGACCGCGTCGCTATAATCCCGGTGACAAACATCGACTACATCGAATCGGCCGGCAACTATGTCGCCGTTCACACCGGCACCGAAAACCACATTCTTCGAGAAACACTAAACTCCTTAGAGAAGCAACTTGATCCATCTCAATTCCTGCGTATTAGTCGAAGCGCCATTGTCAAACTCCCTCAAATCAAGGAACTCCAACCGATGATCAAAGGCGAGTGCATCGCGATCCTTGAAAGCGGGACCAAACTCACGGTCACCCGGGGAATTCGCGAGCTTGAAAAGGCCCTGCGCTTTTCGGCTTAGGAGATGGAGCTATAGATTCACACAAAAACCGAGGTTTAACCAGTAAACTCACGCGATCTCGAACCCAAATCCTAAATAATTCCTCGGAACGATTCACTCCTGACATAGGGTTGTCAGTGCAACCCGGCAGAGTGGCGTTCTATGAACAAGCAAGAGAACACTCCATTCGCCGCATACACCGGACTCATCGTTCAGGACCCAGTACGCTCAAAGGAATTCTATACGACCCATTTGGGCTTCGAAACTCAGATTGACACCGGGGCCTACGTCCATCTCATCCACAGCACGACGCGTCTCGAACTCGCACTGTTGAAGGCCGGCGAACTCGATCACATGAAAGAACTGGAAACCGCCACCAACGGATCAGGGCTTTGGATTGGCCTGGAAGTCGAGAATGCCGACGAAGAAAGCGCTCGGCTCTGGGATGCCGGGATCACCATAGTGCAGCCCCCTACAGATCAACCCTGGGGGGAACGAACGGTGGTCATCAAAGATCCCGATGGCGTTCTCATTTACTTGGCCCACAAACTTTCCGTCGAGAATCAAGTTGCTCAAGAAGCAGCCGTCACGGCAAATTAGATCCCAGCTTAAACACTATGAAACACAAACATATCGCCTTTTTCGCCTATCCTGTTACCGACATGGCTAGGGCACGTGACTTTTACGAAAACACCCTCCAACTCCCTCCCGCCGACAATTTCAACAATGAGTGGGTAGAATACGAACTCGCTGGCGTAACAATTGCAATCACCTGCATGGTCAAAGAACTTCAACCCGGAGCAAAAGGTGGTTTCTTTGCGATCGAGGTCGAAGATCTGGACAGCGCGGTCGCCGAGATGAAGGCTAAGAAGGTGCCCTTTATTCTCGATACCTTTGAATCCCCCGTCTGCCGCATGGCAGTCATCGCCGATCCTGACGGCAACGGAGTGACACTCCACGAAGTCAAAGCCGGACACTAGCAAGTGACGCTTGAACACCTCTCTTCAAACCGACTGCCATCGAGTCGGGTTTGAAGAGAGGCACACTCAACAGAATCAATGCGCCATTCCATCAGGACTGGGCAAGAGCAACGAATTCCCCTTCAAACACCCCTACCGTTTCATTGCCACAACTCAGCACGGAAGCAACTGTTAACCGCGCTTTTCCACGCCGCGTCAGCAATCGAACGAATCGTTGCCAGCGAGAGTCAGATTCAATCGTCGCACGGGCTCGAAAATCCGTAACGATCGGACGATCATAGCTCATCGAATTCCTCTGGATCACCAATCTGGATCGATGTCCCTCAGCAGCTAGGCGACAATGAACGAGGGCCCAGCCCGATAATATCGCCAAAGCAGACGCACTGCCTCCGAACACTGTTTCCCGGTGATTGATGTTTGGAGCAATGGGCGCGCTTAGAGTCACGCGGTCCGATGCCACCGTATCCACCTCGACGCACATCGCCTTTGACATCGGTATATGCTCGTGAAGGTATTGTTTCAGCTGATCCGCTGTCATGTTTTACTGCTCCTTTCCTAGCGACATCGCAAACGTGTGTTTTCCAAATCGGCTTAAAATCGCCCCAAACCAAGAAACTCGATCGGCTGCGATGACTTTCCCGTGATCGCCAATTGCGCTAAGGCTTCGCCAATGACCGGCGCGAACTTGAAACCGTGACCACTGAAACCCGCACCAAAACACACACTTGAAAACGCTGGATGCTGATCGAGAATAAAATGACCGTCTGGGGAATTCGTATAGAGACACGTTTTCATCGCAAAGGGTTGGCCAAGTGGTCCTGGCAGAAAGGGAGCAAGCATTGGCTTAAACGCTTCCCAATCCTTCTCTCGACACGTTCGGTCGATCTTATCCAGATTGGTTAGCGGTCCAGGATTGTGATCCGCAACCTTGATACCCTCATGTCCAGGCAGGACAGGAAAGCCATAGACGCCTTTTCCCGGAGCCGTTTCAGCAAACCACGCAGGAGAGCAATCGGAAGCAAGGCGGGACGCCTGGAGAGAACGAATCCAAAACATCGCTTGCCGAGTCACCCGAAGACCAAGGCCCAGGCCCTGAAGGAGTTGAGCACTCCACGCCCCCCCCGAAATGATCAAGCGTGCCGCACTGTACTCACCCTCAGCGGTGCGAACAACGACTGCCTCCTCACCGGCGTGCCAAGAAAGCACTGGCTCATTTTCATGAATCCTCCCACCACACTCTCGAATCAGGTTGAGAAAAGCAGTCATCGCGGGGTCCACCAACAAGACTCCGGCAAGCGATTCGTAGAATCCGCGATAGCCATCCGGAATGGAGAATTGCGGAAAGCGCTTGGAAAGTTCAGCCTGCTGGAGCAGTTCAAAGTCAAGGCCATGTGTCTCGGAGGCCTTCAAGCATCCGGGCACGATCACTCCATTTTCCGGGCTCAGATAGAGACCACCGGTCGTCACCAGAATCTCACGCCCTGTCGTATCCTCAAGTTTTCTCCACAACGCGTAAGAACGTTTCAACAAAGGGACATAATCAGGGTGTTCGAAATAGCTCAAACGGATCATTCGCGAATGCCCGTGATGCGAACCGAGCTGGTGCGGCACATCAAACTGATCGAGGCCCAAAACGCGGTACCCTTGACGACTCAAATGCCAACAGGCCGAGGCCCCCATGGTGCCAACTCCAATGACGATCACATCATAGCTTGTTGCCATAGAGAAATTGAAACGCGGAAACCTAGCCCCCGCCTAGACTGAGCGCTAGCGGTCCATCCAGATTCCGAGATCCTGCTCGAATTCTGTCAAAATCGAATCGAGTGCACCGTTCCATCCGTCGACTAACGTCGCAACATCGGCCGAAGTCACCGGCACTTCTCGAGTGTAATTCTTGGCCGCTACCACCTCTGGTTGCCCACCACTGTCGTTGATATACCGCAGCTGTAATGAGATCACCGCCAGCGGCCTGGCACCCGAACGAACATCTGCGTAGATGCCGTCCACAGTTCCTTCAATGACTCGACTCGCGGTCAGCGTACTTGATCTCCCGATCACCTCACGAAACAGACCGCTCTCTCGCAGCCAGGCGGAAACGGAATCGGTGATCATTTCATTTGGAGCGGTAAAGAATTCCGAATAATAATCCGAGACGTATTCATTCTCCCCCACCCGCGAAACGAGCCCCTTTGCCTTGAATGCCGCAGCGATAGCTAATGGTTGAACGCGTACAATTTCAGTCCCCTGCCCTCCACCACTCAAGGAACGAGAGGCGGCGACATAATAATGACGCTTCGCCGGATAGGCTTTGGAAAGACTACAACCCGCGCTCACAAGACAAACAACTAGGCCAAGCAAGAGTCTCAATTTTTTATTCATGAAGTCTCAGATCTAACGTTGCAAGGCTCCATCGACGGGCGGGGGATCTCCAAAGAGCAGTCTTGCAGGATTCCTTTTGGCATCTGCGGACAAGTCACGCAAATTGTCAGAGATTGCCTTGAGATTCGCCAAGGTCTGGGTCAGTTCTCCCTGATTCGACAAGACCAATTGATCCACCCGCCGCAGGGTCAATTCAAGGCGTCCCAGTATATTCTCAACTCGGGGTGAATGAATCAGACTTGTCACTTCCTTCAACGCCTTCTGCGCTTCTTGTGAAACTTCCTTTACCTCAAGATCTGCCAGAGCCTGCTGGATTTGTTTGTTTGTCTCCTGCAACTCCGTTGCCAACATATTGACGTTCGAAACCAGCTCTCGAATCTCGGCTTGCTCTAGCTTGTCTTTGGCAATCACCACCAATTCATTCAAGTTCTGGCTAATGGACTCGAAGTCAATATTCTGAATTTTAATAAAGACATCTTCGGCAGCGTTGATGATTCGCGTGAAGGAGCCCTGCGCCGACGGAATGTAATGATTTTCAGGGTCCCACAAGATTTCGAGCGGAGGATTTGTGTCTGGATTCAAGTAGTCCATTTCGAGATAGGCACTCCCAGTGAGCCCCACATTGGCGAGGCGAGCGCGCAATCCACGATCAACCTCTTTCTCGATCGACTCATCCACCGTCCCGGACCAACTACTGAAGACTCCGGGCATCAGGGCAACGATGATTCGAACATATGTTTTTTTCTCTGAAGGGTCTTTGTATCGTTCGTAGACCGCTCGAGTGAAATCAATTTTCTCTACCGCCCCAATCTTCACCCCGCGAAATTTCACAACTGACCCCTCTTCCAAACCTTGGACCGACTGATCAACATAGGTTTCAAACAATTCACGTTCCTCAAAAAATGCACCGACCCCAAGAACTAGAACCGTTCCAATGATCAGGACCGTTCCGATGATCACAAACAACCCGAGGGCAAAGTAATTCGCTCGTTTACTCACTGTTTTGAATCTGTTCTCAGCCTTGTTTGCTCTCCACCAACGTCACGCTATGCCGCCTCACGATTGAAAAAGCGCCTCACCGCGGGCGCCTCATGCTGATCCTTCAGGACTCGAGGATCGCCGGTGGCCACGATCCCTTTGGTCGATTTATCGAGCATGATCACACGATCCGCAATAGCGAAAATACTCGGTAACTCGTGGGTCACAACCACAAAGGTGATGCCAAGGTTTTGCGCCAAGTTCTTGATCAACGCATCGAGCTCCGCAGACGTGACTGGATCCAACCCTGCGGAAGGTTCGTCCAAGAAAAGAATCGATGGATCGAGAGCCATCGCTCGAGCAATCGCAGCGCGCTTTTGCATTCCGCCACTAATCTCCGCGGGCATATAGTCGGCAAACTTTTCCAGCCCAACCAATTTAAGCTTCATTCGAGCAATCAACTGGATCGCCGCAGCATCCAATTGTGTGAATTCTTCAAGTGGCAAACTGACGTTTTCTAGAAGCGTCATCGATCCGAATAGGGCCCCGCTCTGATACATCACACCGATCTTTCGCAATATTGCCTCCCGATCACGCGCCTCGCGAGCGACGATATCGTCGCCATCAATCACGACCCGTCCAGAGGCCGGCTGATAGAGCCCGATCATGTGTTTCAGCAAGGTGCTCTTGCCGCAACCAGATCCTCCAAGAATAACAAACACTTCACCCGCAGTGACTTCAAACGAGACCTCTTTCAAAACGGTATAGTCTCCATACACAACGGACAACCCACTTACCTCAATCAGAGATTTTGCCGCATTCGTCATATCCCGAGCAAATAGAAGGACACAGAAAAAATACCATCCGCAATGACAATCAACGTGATTCCACTGACCACGGCCCGAGTCGTCGAGAGTCCCACAGCACTCGCACCGATCTCAGTCTGGAGTCCTCGAAAACACCCAACCGCCGCAACCAACAAACCAAAGACGGCTCCCTTGAATAAGCCACCAGCCAAATCAGCCAAATCCAGCGCTCCAACCAATTGATGACAATAAAGAACTAAAGAAAAGCCTAATGACAAATAGACGATTCCCCCGCCTATCAAACCAAAAAGCAGCGAAAAGATCGTCAATACCGGCATCATCACGACCGCAGATACGACGCGAGCCACGACTAGAAAGCGTACCGGTTGTAACCCCATCGTGGTCAACGCGTTTATCTCTTCGTTCACTTTCATGGTACCGATCTCTGCGGCGAAGGCCGCCCCAGATCGTCCGGCCAAAATGATTGCCGTCATCAAGGGACCTAGCTCTCGAACCAAGGATACAGCGACAAGATCAGCGACAAAGTTTTGGGCGCCAAATTGTCTCAGTGGAATGGCCGCTTGAAAGGCAATGATCAATCCAATCAAGAACGATATGAGAGCAACGATAGGCAAGGCGTTCGCCCCGACATTCTCACAGGTTAAAAACACATCGCGCCACCGAAGTTGTCGCGGATGAAAAATTGCCCAGAGAACAGCGATTATCAGCTCCCCAACAAAGCTAACGAGAGCAAAGGCATCTTTCGAAAGATTGACGACGCCCTCCCCCAAGACTTCCGCCAAGTGTCGGCAATCAGCCTTAGACGATGACTCCTGAGCAAACGTACGGTCCGTGAACTGCTCGAGAAGGCGATGGTATCGGGCATCAAGGCCAATAAGTTCGAAGGGACTGCCTTGTTTCTTTAGCGCTTCTTCGACGGCGACAATCAAAGCGATTCCCGCAGCGTCGCAATAAGAAACCTTTGAAGCATCAAGGATCAACCCTTGCCCCGAAGGTACGGCTGCCACTTGATGCATGGATTCCTTCCAGACTTGATGCAAGGTCGCTGCTTGAAGCGCTCCCTCAAGAACGAAGCGAAAACTCCCAGAGGACTGAGTCGGCGGCACAAGAGCAGCCGTAGGGAGCTTAGATTTGTTCACCACTCGCTTACGCTTCCTTTAGAAACACACTCACTCGGGCAGAAACCATCGTAAGAAAGCTCTGGGTAAAAGCTTTCTCCCCTACAAGATCCGAGCCTTAGCTCGTCGCTTCGTCTTCGCTTGGCGCACTCCCCGATTCCTCTACCGGAAGCGTGCCTTCGGCTTCGGAAGTGGATTCAGTGCCATCGGACACGGTATCATCCCCACTCCCTTCGGACGATTCTTCACCATCCAAATTATCCTCATCTGCCTCATCACTGATCACGGGGGCGATTGCCTGGAGTCGATCCCCTTGGTCAAGATTCATCAGCTTCACACCCTGAGTATTCCGGCCCGTCTCGCGAACATCCTTCACCCGGGTACGAATCATCTGACCACCAACGGTAATCAACATGAGCTCATCATCATCATGCACTGTAAGGGCACCAACGACCTTACCAGTTTTTTCTGTCGTCTTCATCGTGATGATTCCCTTACCGCCCCGAGACTGCTGACGATAATCCTCAAACGCGGTTCGTTTTCCGACGCCCTGCTCGCTAGCAACCAGCAGCGTCGCCCCTTCTTCAATGACCGCCAAACTCACGACAGCATCCGTATCGGAGAGACGAATTCCACGAACGCCGGTTGAAACACGCCCCATAGAGCGCGCATCAGATTCTGGGAATCGAACGGATTTGCCCTCACGAGAGATCAGAACGACCTGATCATCACCTGTCGTAAACTTCACCTCAATGAGTCGATCCCCTTCCTCGATGTTGATTGCTCGAATACCACCCTTACGGAAATTGGCATATGCCGCGAGAGCTGTCTTCTTAACGGTGCCACGCTCGGTAGCAAAGAGAAGATACCCCGGCTGGGTCCACGTCTGATCACCATCATCCTCCGTCTGTTTAGACACGATACGGATCAGTGCTGCAATCTTCTCGTCAGGCTGCAGCTCTAAGACATTAGCGATTCCCCGCCCTTTTGCGGTCCGTGACATATCGGGCACACCGTGCACACGTTCGACATAGACACGTCCCGTGTTCGTAAAGAACATGAGATAGTCGTGGGTACTAGCAGAAAACAAGTGTTCAACGAAATCCCGATCATCACCCTCCGTCGATTTTCGACTTTGTGTGTCCATTCCGATCACCCCTTTTCCGCCACGACGTTGCGCACGGTACTCGCTCACGTTGGTACGTTTAATGAGGCCTGCATGGGTCAGGGTGATGATGACGCCTTCGTTGGCAATAAGATCTTCCAGCGCCATTTCGCCCTCATCGATCACCAAGGCGGTCAATCGAGGAGTCGCGAACTTCTCCTTAATGGCAAGCAGTTCTTCCTTGATGATATTCAAGACGCGTTCTTCACGGGCCAAAATATCGAGGAGATCCTTAATTACTTCTAAGAGCTCGTTGTATTCGCCCTTAACCTTGTCAATTTCGAGGCCAGTCAATTGATACAAGCGCAATTCTAGAATCGCGTTCACCTGAGCAACCGTCAACTGATACCGCCCATCGATCAAGCGGGTTTCACTTCGGATTAGAATCCCAAACTGCTCAACCTGCTCGCGACTAAAATCGTAAGCCAAGAGACGTCGCCGAGCCTCATCTCGGTTGGCCGAGTCGCGAATGATCTTGATAAAATCATCCAAATTCGCCAAGGCGACCAAATACCCCTCGAGAACCTCAGCTCGAGCCTCCGCCTTTCGCAACTCGTAGCGAGTCCGGCGAATAATCACTTCTCGGCGATGCTCGATGTAGCAATTGATGACCTCCTTAAGATTCAACGTTTTCGGACGACCATGATCAATCGCCAACATATTGACAGCGAAGGTGGTTTCCAATTGAGTGAATTTGTAGAGGTTGTTAATCACAACCTTGGGAACAGCATCCCGTTTGAGCTCAATCACCAAGCGAGTCTTCTCGTCAGACTCGTTTCGCATGGACGAGATATCAGTAATTATCTTCTCGTTCACAAGATCCGCAATTCGCTTTTCGAGCACCGCTCGATTCACGTTATAGGGAATCTCAGTCACGATCAGGACTTCACGCCCCGTCTTCGTCTGTTCGACCTCAATCTTACCACGAATCTTGAGACTACCCCGTCCGGTATGAAAATACTGCTTGATCGGATCCAGCCCGCAGACCTGACACCCGGTCGGAAAATCAGGGCCCTTGATGAACTCCATGAGTTCCGGAATGGTAATCGCTGGATTATCGATTTGAGCACAGACACCATCGATCACTTCCCCTAAATTATGAGGCGCGATGTTGGTCGCCATTCCCACGGCAATACCAGTCCCCCCATTCACCAACAGGTTTGGAATGGAAGCAGGAAATACCGTAGGCTCCATTCGAGTTTCGTCGTAATTAGCGACGAAATCGACGGTGTCCTTTTCCATGTCATTCATCAGGATAGACCCGAGATGGGTCATCCGAGCTTCCGTATACCTCATCGATGCCGGAGGATCACCTTCGACTGAACCGAAATTGCCCTGCCCCTCAATCAGTGTGTCCCGCATTGCCCACGGCTGGGCCATATGCACAAGGGTCGGGTAAATTGCCTGATCACCATGGGGGTGGTAGTTACCCATCGTCTCCCCCACGATCTTAGCGCACTTCAAATGCTTCTTGCTTGGGCCAACACCGAGATCATTCATCGCGAAAAGAATGCGGCGCTGCGAGGGCTTCAATCCATCTCGAGCATCAGGGAGTGCTCGAGACACAATCACGCTCATGGAATAATCCAAGAACGAGTTCTTGATTTCGTCCGCGACGTTAATCTTCTGAATCTTCTCCAATTCTAGAGACGACTCAACGGACTCTTCTGGGGATTCATTTGGCGTGTCTGAATCGGCCATAAAATAATCTTATCGGTACACTTACGTAATTGTAACAAAGGGAAACTTCTGCAAAGCAGCGGGACGCTCAAACCATCGGAGCATACAAATGACCGCTCGACGCGGTCACTTAGACATCCAGGTTCCTCACATTGAGCGCATTGTCTTCGATGAATTGACGGCGAGGTTCGACCTCATCGCCCATTAGCTTCGTAAACATCTCTTCCGCTTCAATCGCGTCAGAGACGTCAATCCGCAAAAGTTTTCGATTCTCAGGATCCATGGTCGTACCAAAGAGCTGTTTGGGATTCATCTCACCCAACCCCTTAAAGCGCTTGATTTCGAGTCCTTTACGACCTACTTCCATGATACTTTCCAAAATCTCACCAATCGAAAAGAGCGGTTTCGTTTTCTCTTTCTCCCCTTCTCCCTCGATCAATTCAAAGAGCGGATGGTCTTGCGCCGAGTAGTGCTCAACATTGAGCCCCTTCTCGGAAAGCTGCTCAAGTAATTGAGAAACCGCCTTACTTTCATGAAGCTCCACGTGGCGAGCACGACGCACGGGCACGCCCTTCGCCCGAACAGCAGTGACGGCCTCTGCCTCATCGTCTCCAAAGAGACCCAAATCAGGGTTTTCTTGACCAAACTGCGCCAGATCCTCTTCGGAATGGAAGTAATTCACGGTCTCTTCGTTTCCATCGCGAATGATCACTAAATGACGTGGCACTTCAAAAGTCCCCTCTTTCCGCTCTTCAATAAAGTCACTGAAGTCCCCTCCGTGACGACGCACCGAAGTGGCATATTTATCGAGTGACTCGAGACGCTCTAGAATTTCACCCAGCTGATCTTGGTTCAACACTTGTCCATCAGCCAAATTCTTCAGCTTCACATCGTCGGTTCCCAAACGAATCAGGATCCTGTTCAAGGCATCATCATCATCGACATATTCAACTCGTTTTCGTCGACTAATCAAATACAGAGGCGGTTGGGCGATGTAGATAAAGCCCTGTTTGACCAAAGCCGGCATATGCCTAAAGAAAAAGGTCAACAAGAGCGTTCGGATATGAGATCCGTCAACATCAGCGTCCGTCATAATAATGACCTTGTGATAGCGAAGCTTCTCGAGATCAAAGGCACCCTCACCGTCTCCATCACCAATCCCCGTCCCCACAGCCGTGATCATGGTTCGGATTTCGTTGTTCTGGAGCACTTTATCGAGTCGCGCTTTTTCCACATTGATCAGCTTACCTCGAATGGGAAGAATCGCTTGATACTTGCGATCCCGCCCCTGCTTCGCGGAACCACCTGCAGAGTCACCCTCAACAATATAAAGTTCTGTCTTGGCCGGATCTCGCTCAGAACAATCCGCCAACTTCCCTGGCAAGCCTCCACCAGACATCGCACTCTTGCGAACGGTCTCGCGAGCCTTACGCGCCGCTTCCCGCGCCCGAGCTGCCATCAATGATTTATCAATGATTCGCTTGGCCAAACTAGGCTGGAGGTCAAACGCAGACATGAGCCCCTCGTAGACATTCGAGGATACGACCCCTTCGATTTCCGTATTGACGAGCTTAACTTTCGTTTGGGATTCAAATCGAGGATTCGGCAACTTCACACTGACCACACAAACAAGGCCTTCTCGAACATCATCACCTGAAATCGCCGGATCTTTGTCCTTAATCAGGCTGTTGTCTCGAGCATACTTATTGATGGCTCGCGTTAGAGCGGTTCGAAAACCGGTAAGATGAGTCCCCCCATCCGCATTGCGAATTGAATTGGCGTAGCAGAGAATCTGATCGTTATAGCTGTCGTTATACTGCATCACGCAATCGACAAAGACATCCTCAGGCTTGCCCTCAATTTGAACCTCTTTCTTGCCACTCAGAATCACAGGATCAGGGTGAATCAAGGTCTTACCGCGGCCAAGCTGAGCGACAAACTCCGCGATCCCGTCGGCATAGTAAAATCGCTCTTCCTTCCCCTCATCCCGTTCGTCCTTTAAGACGATCTCTAATCCAGGGTTCAGAAAAGCCAGCTCACGAAGGCGGTTGGCGAGAAGCTCGAACTTAAATTCAGTGGTGATATCGAAAATCGTGGCGTCCGGCTTGAAGGTGATCAAGGTCCCCTGAGAGCTCGATTTCCCGATCACTTTCAATTCTTGAACGGTTTTTCCACGGGCGAACTCCATGTAGTTCACATTCCCGTCACGAGAAACCTCAACCTTGAACCAATCTGAAAGAGCATTCACACATTTTGCCCCCACTCCATGAAGTCCACCTGAGTATTTGTAGGCCCCTTGACCAAATTTCCCGCCCGCATGGAGGTTGGTCAAAACCAACTCAACGGCCGGAATCTTGAACTTGGGATGAATATCCACCGGAATCCCGCGACCATTGTCCCCAATGGACACCGAACCATCCACGTGAATCGTCACTTCGATGCGGGAACAGAATCCGGCGAGATGCTCATCAATCGAATTATCGAGCACCTCGAACACACAGTGGTGAAGGCCTCGTTCGTCAGGATCTCCGATATACATCCCGGGCCGCTTGCGAACCGCCTCCAGCCCTTCGAGTTTATCGATTTTAGAAGCGTCGTAAACGCCAGCAGCCGATGTATCAGCAGCAGCGCTAGCATCATTCTTGGGTATCTCTTGTTCAGAATCCATAAACCACGGAAAAGCCCTATTGGCCCCTCAAAACAGGATCCATGAAATTATCAAATTCTGCAACTTTGGACAATAGTTAATTAGAGCAAATGTTGTGCCTGCCCTCTCACCCAATTATTTCATGGCCATCGAAGCTCAAGGTCGCTAGACACTCCCTCGCTCCTCTCCCATTCAAACTGGATACACATTCCGGCATTCCGAAGATCCCACCCACCCCTAACGCCCCGATGATAAAAGCCTGAAACCGAAACGTCACCGATCAATCATTGCCCTCGTAGGAAAAGTCAGTGAGAATTTCCTTCAAACTATGTGGGTACCTAAATGGCAACGAGATCGAAAACTCGGGTTTGAATCCCCTGTTCCAACCCAACCCGTCTCCAACGAAGAGTTCGTTCCGCGACCGCAAAGCGAGAAGCAGAAGGAATGGGAGTTTCGAATCGATCAAATGGCGATTGCCAAATCCAAGTCGTTAGGGATCAGCAAGCGGGAATTCCTTAAGTCTTCCATGGGGATGGCCACCGCCTTCTATGCCAGCAACATGGTTTTTGGCCCCAATTGGGACGTCGCCGAAGCCGAAACCTTCGAAGCCGCTGCCTCTGAGGAGAAGTTCCCCAAAGGAGAATATTTCGTTTTCGATGTCCAGACTCATTTCACGAACGGATTCGCTCTCGGATTCCGCACCGCGGAATTCGTCAAGAATATGGGCTTTGAGCTCACGGACGATGAGGATGAGTACAGCTATCCCAATTTCGTTAAAGAGCTCTTCTTCGACAGCGAGACGAGCCTGGTGGTCATCTCAGGAGTCCCTGGTCGAGAGATCAACAAGGATAAGGCAGGACAGATCCTCGAAGGACGCGACCGCCGGGGCGGCATTCTCCCCAGCTGGCTCATGTCCAAGGCAAAGGGCCAACTCAACAAGATCGCCGGAGGCACCCGCGCCCTCTGCCAAGGCAACTGCGCTCCAAACCACTACTGGGATAAGGCGAAAAACCAACCAGATTTCCCCGCCCTATTCGACCAAATGGAACGGGAAGTCAAACAATACGGTATCGATTCTTGGAAATGGTACTGCCACACCGACCCAGGGCGTTCGGGTGACGGATTCCGTATGGATGACGAGAAACTGGCCTACCCATTCTACGAAAAGTCCAAAGAACTTGGTCTCAAGGTGTTTAGCTGTCACAAAGGCTACGCCGCCCAGTCTCGCACCCTTGGCCACTTCGCTCATCCAGGGGATTTGGAGAAGGCGGCCTTGGATCATCCCGATTTGACCTTTATCGCCTATCATAGCGCCATGAAACATGGCCCGGGGGAACCAGAATTCGAAGCCCCTGAGTTCTTCGACCCCGAGACTGGCGATTTCGCCTGGCACGCCGAATTGATGAATATCAAGAAACGCAACCCTGGCATCGATAACATATATTGCGAAATCGGGTCTGCCTTCGGAACCACTGCCATTGTGCACCCGGTGATGTGCCAGCACTTGATCGGCAAAAACATTCAGACCTATGGTGCCGACCATGTCATCTGGGGAACTGATTGCCTCTGGTGGGGCTCGCCTCAATGGGTCATCGACGCCATGAAACGCTTCCAAATTTCAGATGAACTCTGCGAAAAGTTTGGCTATCAGAAGGTCACCAAAGAGGACAAGGCCAAGATTTTCGGCCTCAATGCAGCAAGAGTGTACGGAGTCGACGCAAATCTCGATATCAAGGCGTTCCCGGGAGACACCCTGTCTCAATTGAAAACCGCCTATCACGAACAAGGCGGCGAGCGCGACAATGCGGCTTACGGCTGGGTCCGGGCAGAAGCCTAGGAGCTTTCGAACTGAATTCGATGGAGCGCTCGGTTCATCCCGGACGCTCCCCGGGAAAACGCACGCTGTGATCCGCACCTTTTCAAGGCAACTCAAGAGTTTGGGACTGTGTGCCTTCTCTGGAATAGTGTCCCTTTTTTGTCACGGAGCAACGTTGCCTGAACACGTTCCTGCGACCCACATCAACCAGGATCTCCCAGAATATCTTACCGGAGACGAATGTCTTTTCTGTCATCGCAAAGATATCGGACACGGATGGCCGGTCAATGCTCACCAACTGACCATGCGTCCGATCCATGCGCTGCCCGATATCCTTGCCCAGATTATAGAGCATCCAGAACTCAAACCATTTGCATCGCAGGTCCGCTTCGTCCTCGGTTACAAGCACGAGATGCGTCTCCTTCAAAAGTCCAACGAATACGGAAAACTCCTATTACTCTCCGCAAGAATCACTCCGGAAACAGAGGGCACCCAGCCACTCTCCGTCATCGGCGAAGCCCCATTCCACTGGGAGGATAAGACCTTTGCCCAACAATGCGCCGGATGCCATACGACCGCGGTCGATTCACGAACCCAATCGTTTTCTGCGCCAGGGATTGACTGCTACAGCTGCCACGGCGACGTCGACCTTGAACATACAAACGACCCCTCCCTGGTCTATCTTTCTAAGACGCGCGAAGACAAGGCAGGCCTCATCTCACAAATCTGCGCCCAATGCCATATCCGCACCGGGCGTTCGCAGACCTCAGGGCTTCCTTACGCAAACAATTATGTCGTCGGGGACGATCTCTTCGCCGACTTTGAAGTCGACCTATCAGAAACAGCCCTGCAAGACGCGCCTCCTAGAGAGCGTCACATCTTACAAACCATCAAACGAACCTCACAAGGTGAGCAAACGGAGACATGCCTTTCCTGTCATAACATTCACCGCGCGTCAGGAAGAAAACACCGACGTGTCCCAAAAAACAACGACTGCTACATTTGCCACCACCCTGAGAGCATGACACTCACCTACGATCGAAACCAAACGCATCACGCACGTTGCGGCTACTAGAACTCCAGAACAGCGATGAGCCAATCCTCTGAAACCAACCTCGAACGACTGCCAGCAACCTTAGATATGGACGAAACGGACATCAACGTCCGCGCCTATTTCACCCGAATCCCTGACGAGCGGATGAAAGAATACGATCCCGCTTGGACAGACGAGCAAATCATTGAATGGGATGGCAATTTCCGATCTGACGGAGCCCTCATGCTTGTCTGCTGTGAAAGAGATGTCGAGATCGATGAGTATCGCCGAGTGATCGAAGAGCAACTCCAGCTACGTGGACTCTAAAAACACCACGAAAGCTACGGGCGCATCAGCCAGAGGACTCGTCTGACGATGCCCCCGGGGCGCTGCGACGCGACTCCGGTGGAGCCTCTCCCGCGCTTCCATCTCCCTCCCCCGCTTTGACAAGGGATCTCCTGGCTTTCCGAAGCTGACGGATACGAACGAAGATCGCGGATGAAACGACGATCACCAGTATGGAGATCAAAATGCCATTGGTGAGATGTTGATTGAAATCCCGCATTCGCTTGAACAGGAAAACCCAAAGCGCCACGGCGACCACATTACCAACCATCACCGATGTGAAGGCAACCCAGGTTCTCATACCAATGAGAAATCCAACCACGGCACCTACAAGTGGGCCCGTACTCCAGAATGGGAAAATCACAAACACCATCAAGCCCACCACACCATAAGGCTCGATTCTCGTCTTGTGCCGATCGGCGGATTGTCGAATCCCTTCAAGCGTAGAGCCGATATAGGGCCACTCAACCGCTTTCCGGTACCCAGCCACGATCAAGGGATAACAAAGCAACAAGATGACAAAATCCTGGATGGAACACTGAAACAGAAGAAACAGAGGCGAAAAGCCTAATTCCAGACCATAGCCAACGTTGCCAGCACGGCCAGTCACCATGTGGGTGAGCACCAGTTGCCATACATCCGCGTAGGGTTCTGGAAACATAATCCCCATCACCACAAAGAAAACAATGGTTCCAGTGAGAACCAATTGCCCGCTTCGCTCGATCAATCGGAGGGATTTATCGTACGCCTTCGACATTACAAGAACTCAGAATCCCCCAAACACTCCCGTTCGCAAATCGCTTCGTTCGATCTGGGGAATTGATAAGAGTATCCTGAAATTGACACAGCACCATAACCAGCCCTTTGAGTAATGGCAGCAGACTCACAACACAAGCTTCAATCACGATTCCGCACGAATGAATTCTCTATGCCCTCACAAATCCCATCAAACAGCCACCGAGGGCTCTAGCCAGTCAATCAATGACATTGCCCAAGGAAGTGGCGTTTCATACCACCCCACGACTGACCTTCTTCAGTCAACGAACGTTCAATGGCAGGAGAATGAATCGAGAAGGCGTCGTAACAATGTAGTTTCAATATCGATGCAGGACGATTCCGCCAACTCGCCCATGCCAAGGGCGTTTCGCCATTCATATTCTGCACCTCACGGTTTGCGCCCGCGTCTAGCTGCGTCTGAAGCGATTCACGGAATCCAAAGGCAGCCGCCTGAACCATGAGGTAACGAATGGCACTCACATCCCCGTAATAGGCACACCACCTGATAAGGGCAACGCCGCGTTTGTCAGTCGCATTCGCCTCGTGGTGCTCTAGGGAATCAAAGACCAAATCTGTCCGACCATCGCCGATTCGCGCCACCATGTTCGACTCTATCCTTGAACTGAACGAGCGGCAGAACGATTTCTCAAGAGTGAAGATGCCAAGGAATCTTCTCAATCACGGATCCCAAACCATCGCTAGCGTCTCCAGTGATGGATACGAGATTGAACGAAGGCATCGTCAATAAGCTCTGGATAGGACCTTCGAACGCGTTCTATCTCGGCACACTGACCATTCGAGAGCCCCTCGGCCGAATCAAGACAGCGAACGTCCGTAAGCAATCCCTGCTCCTTGAGTACAGAATGAATCCCCGGAATACAGCCTTGAAAGCCGTTCGCAGCATCGAAAATCGCCGCATTCATATCGGTCACCTCAATCGCACGAGTAAGCCACATCGAAGCGATCGACTCCCCTTCTGAGACAGATTCGTGAATGGCATCCAACAGTTCGACACCCGCGCGCGTCCAGACAGCCCAATGCCCTAGTAGCCCCCCAACAAACCGAACCTCCTTCACCTCACCACCAGATTGAATCCGATAAGTCGTTAGCAAATCGTTAACGATATTGTCATCATTACCGGTATAGAACGAGATACGATCCTCGCAACCCGCATCACAAACGCCCCGAATCACATCTAAAGTTTGATAACGATTGCTGTCTCTTATACACATCTCCGAGCCCACGAGACCTCTCTACATCTCGT
>CAJXVR010000156.1 GCA_913061285.1 uncultured Verrucomicrobiota bacterium
CGAGATGTAGAGAGGTCTCGTGGGCTCGGAGATGTGTATAAGAGACAGCGTTGAAGCTCGTCATCAAAATCAGCCAAATTCAGAGCCATGATCACGGTCACATCTCGATTACTAAGCCCCCCCAAACGCCACTTCCCTCCTTCAGTGTCTTCATACCCTATCACCACCATGGGAGCAATTGGCCTCCGCGGGGGAAGCCCTCCCCTTTCTGGGGGCGGGCGTCGCCCCCCAGGCGGCAGACCACCCCGCCTGAGACGCGCGCCAAATTCTGGCAGCGAATCGATACGCGCAGGTTCTGGCAGGAAAGGCTCGCGGTCTATCGACTCCAGCCACTCTCCTCCAGGCGTGGAAAACCAATGGTCTCCGTCGTTTCCTACGACAATAAAGTGGAACTCGTGCTCCGCCGATTGATTGCTATACTCAACAAGCAATTCCAGAAAATCTGTATCGGGCCCAACGATTCCTACGAGTCGTTCCCCTGGAATCTCCATTTTACCATCGACCGAGCTTTCAAACTGCCGCTCAATAAACCACCACGCTCCAGCCAAAAACCCGAACAAGATCACGCCCGAAACCAATGCCGTGTAGATTGTCAGTTCCCATTGAAACGAACGTCTCATGAATCCTCATCAACCTTGTAGCCTACACCGCGAACAGTATGGAGCAATTTCACGGCCTGCCCTTTATCAATTTTACTCCGCAAGCGTTGCACATAGACATCGACCAGATTCGTTCCTGGATCGAAATCATAGTTCCAAACTTTTTCGCAAATCTGCACACGACTCAAAACCCGCCCGGGAGAACGCACCAGACATTCGAGAAGCGAGAACTCACGCGGTGTTAACTCGATTAGCCGATCACCACGACGCACCTCTCGACTCGAAAGATTCACGGACAGATCTGCCACCTGATACAAATGCGAGCCCTGCCCCGAGGCTCGACGCACAATGGTTCGAACCCGAGCAATCAACTCGTCGATATAAAAGGGTTTCGCCAAGTAATCATCCGCCCCAAGCTCAAGCCCTTCAACCCTTTCAAAAGGCTCCCCCCGAGCCGTCAGGAGAATTACCGGAACGTTGTTCCCCTCCCTTCGAAGATTTCTCAAGATGCTCAATCCATCCCGCCCCGGCAACATGATGTCTAGGATGATCAAGTCAAAAGGACAGCTGCGAGCCACATTGTAGCCTTCGTCCCCATCGAGGCACACATCCACGGACATACCCTGCTCGCTCAATCCCTTGCGAACGAATGTCGCCATCTTCTTTTCGTCTTCTACAAGTAGAATGCGCATTGTGGTCCTCCTAAGTTCCTGGCTGACAGATCTGCTCCGCATCACCGTGGACGCTTTCCAGGCTTAGCCACCGTGAGATATTTTTTTGGGAACGAAGCCCCATAGTATTCTCGAACAACACCCCACAAACCTATCTCCCCCGCCAGCAAGATCCAACACATTACAATTCTGTAATCGAATCGTGAGGCCCTGTTCATGATACGCCAGTAACGTAATGGCGAGCTGGCGAAAAACCAGTCCAATACCGTCCACGGCAAGAGTGGTTTCAACAACCGTTTTCCTGCTGACGGCAACAGTCAATATTCGAGAGTCAAGCCTCTCCTGTGCTGATGACCCCAAGCAGGTAATCACCAGCACGGGAAGGGTTATGTACTTTTATCTTTTATATCTATTTATATTTCTCAATTATAATAAGGCACAGCGACTGCTACATCATTTTCTACAATCTGAAAATGTCAGATCGACAAACCCAAAGAAAAGGATAAAAGCACCATGAGACACGAACCCACCAGAAAAGCACTCACGCTACCAACAGCGTACACCCTCGTCACGAGCGCCATGATAGTGATCGGTTCGGTTGACACCTCCGCCCAAGGAAATCGCCAGCCCGGAGGGAATCCCGATCGACCCAGCCGGCAACAAGAAGTCCGGCCCAATCAAAACAACCGCGATCAATCCCAAGGAGGGGACCGGAGTCCACAGGCCGCACCACGCAATAACGGGGACGAAGACAATAACTCGCCAGCACAACCATCGCGGCGACGGCAAGCCGAACGAAATCCTGAGCAGCCCGATGATCCGCGTGGCCCGAATCCCGCCCCCTTAGACCCTGCCTCGTTTCCGCAAAACACCCGCACAATTGATGGCACCAACAACAATAGCACCCACCCGGACTGGGGAAGCGCCAACGTCACTTTTCTACGCTTAGCAGAAGCAGCCTACGCTGACGGATCCGACGCGCCCAGCGGCACAACTCGGCAAAGCGCCCGCAGCATCAGTAATATTTGCGCTGCTCAGACAGAATCCAAACCCAATTCCAGAGGGGCGACAGATTTCTTCTGGCAATGGGGCCAGTTCCTCGACCATGACATTGACCTAACCCCAGTCGTCGCTCCTCACGAGGCCTTTGACATCCCGGTACCTGTCGGTGATCCCTGGTTCGACCCCACCCAAACGGGAAGCCAGACGATTCCACTCGAACGATCCCTCTATGAAATCGTCGACGGGGTCCGACAACAAGTGAATGAGATCTCCGCATACATCGACGCATCAAATGTCTATGGATCTGATGAAACAAGAGCCAGCGCCCTAAGAACGCTCGATGGCACCGGACGCCTCAAAGTCAGTGCCGGGGATCTTCCCCCCTTCAATGTGGACGGCCTCCCGAACGCACCTTCGGACAGCCTGCCCACACTGTTCCTCGCTGGGGACTTCCGAGCCAATGAGCAAGTCGGCTTGACGGCAATGCACACCCTCTTCATCAGGGAACATAACTTCTGGGCTGACCGAATCGCCGAGGGAGACGAAACGCTGAGTGGAGAGACCATTTACCAGACCGCAAGAGCCATCGTCGCGGGCGAGATGCAAGCGATCAGCTACCGAGAATTCCTCCCTGTCCTCCTCGGAGAACGCTCACTCAGGCCCTATCGAGGTTACAATCCCAACGTCAACGCAGGCATTGCCAATGAATTCGCGACAGCAGCCTACCGATTCGGGCACACCATGCTATCGAGCGAACTACTCCGCCTCAACGCCACGGGCCAGCCGATCGCAAATGGCAACCTTTCTTTGGCGCAAGCATTCTTCCGACCTAGTCTCTTAGTTGAAGACGGAATCGACCCTGTCCTCCGTGGACTCGCCGGCAAAGTGGCCCAAGAAGTCGATACGTTCTGCGTCGATGACGTTCGCAACTTCCTATTCGGCCCTCCCGGATCAGGCGGTTTCGACCTCGTTTCTCTCAATATCCAACGCGGCCGAGACCATGGACTTGCCGACTTCAACCAGACTCGCATCGACTACGGACTCGATCCTGTTCAGTCGGTGGCTCAAATCAATCCGGATCCGAACGTCCAACAACGGCTTCAAGAAGCCTACCCTTCCCTCTCAGACATTGACCTTTGGGTTGGGGGACTGGCTGAAGCACACGTTGACGGCGCCCTCGTGGGAGAAACCTTCCACACCATCATTAAGGACCAGTTCGAGCGCCTTCGAGATGGAGATCGGTTCTGGTATGAGCGATATCTGCCAAATAATCTCGTACGACTCGTCAATCAACAGACCCTGGCGAGAATCATACGGAGGAACACAGATATCGGTGACGAACTCCCAAACAACGTGTTCATCACCGAGTAGAGAGAGACCACGCGGACAGAAGCAGGGACCCGAATTAAAGATTCGGGTCCCTCACATGTACCACCCCCACCAAACCCCCCAGGGCACGGAAATGGAATCCGGCCCAGAATCGATCACAAACAGCGATGACACCCATTGAATGGGGCGCCCCTTATTAACTTGACGCTCCAAAGGTCCCCAATTAGCGTCCAAAGCGCTAGAAACGCCTGATATTGTTCAATTTCCGGCCCACGATTGCCCATTCAAATTGGGCATTATTTTTGCTAATTGCTTCATCGATATGCGGATATTTTTGCGGAGTTTCAAAACGTTGTCAGTCATCGCCCTCACCGGCACTTTGACCACCCAAGCAGCAATCATTAACGACGGCTCGACAACCGATAACCTTGGTCGTCTTCGGAACGCCTTCGGCACTGACACCGCCGTGACAACGGCAAACGTCGTCGACGGGGCGATCAGCGTTGCCCAAAGCCCGCAAGGATTCCCCATTCCCCCACTTCGTACCGCCTGGTACAGCACAAGCCAAGTCCCTAGCGGGGGCGTCTATACTGTGAGCGCAGAATTCACCCCGGCAATGGCTGCAGATGAACGCCGCGGAGGCGTTATCGGCTGGCTCGACAAGACTGCGGGCGTCGGCATCGGACTCCACATCCGCCCTGGAGGTTTCTCCGGCGGGATCCGGCTGAACACAATCAATTTCCTCGCCCAAGCAGCGAACGACAACGAGGCCCTTACAGGTCTCTTCAATTTGGACGGGACCGAAGCGACGGGCGACAATGAATCAGCCCATATCGCTTTGCCGGAAAACTACGATCCAACCCAGCCAGCAATCTTCGAATTAAGTTTCTCAGCGCCTAGCGACAGCGAGAAAGCGGATCTCGCAGATGCCACCGCGAAAGTCATTGCCCGTATCCTTCAATCAGATGGCACCGAAAACCAACAACTCGGCGAATCCATTGAGCTTCTCACCACCCTGCCGACACCAGATCCACTCGCTCATCGAGTCGGATACTACGCCTATTGGGGCTCAATTTTCTTCGAAGGAAACACCATCGGGACACTAGACAACCTGAGCGTCGAAGGTGAATTTCAAGAACCACCTCCAAACACGCTCCCGACCGCCTCGATCAAGGCTCCCGCAGAAGGACTAAACCAGGAACCACCAGCCTCCTACACCCTGGAAGTCGATGCCGTTGATGCCGACGGCACCATTGACCTCGTAGAAGTCATCCTCGTTGAAACCGGAGAACTCCTCGCTCAATTCAGCGAAGCACCCTATACCTTCCAATGGGATAACGTTCCCTCCGGCAACTACAATATCATTGCCCGGGCCACCGACAATTGTGGTGGATCCGCCGAATCGGAAGCCATCACACTATCCGTCAATCGCGCCCCTCGAGTTGCCATCACCTCACCGAGCGCCAGCGCCGTCTTCGAACTACCGGTAACCATCGAGCTCAGCGCAAACGTTTCCGATCTCGATGGTAATGTTACCTCACTAACCTGGGTGAGCAATGGCAGCGAAGAAATCGCAACCGTCGATGCAGCCCCCTTTTCCTACAGCTGGGTCAATCCCCCCGCTGGCCTTCATATCCTAACCGCCAGAGTCACTGACGATCTTGGAGGAACCGGTGAATCTCGCACCGCGACGATCACCGTCAACGAAGGCGCAGGCCCAGTCGAACCCACCGAACCTCCAACGCTCGGCATAGCGCTCAGCGACGGCCAAATCGCTATATCATGGCCCGCCGATAGCGGGAACTTCGTGCTAGAAGGCACAAACGACCTCATCACCTGGGAAGCGCTTGCAGAACAGGCCAATCCATTCTTGGTGACACCTGGCACCGAGGACGCCCATCGCTACTACCGTCTCCAAGAAGCCAACTGAGAAATTTAGCCCACCTTAGCTATCCAGAGCGGCCCGAGCGATAATTTGTTGCTCGGGCAGCTTCGGTATTGACGTAACCCGCCCAAGCGATAATAGTTCCGCTCCTTGACGCACCGGTAGCTCAATTGGATAGAGCATCTGACTTCGGATCAGAGGGTTGGGAGTTCGAGTCTCTCCCGGTGTACCACTTTTTCTTCTTCGTTCATCTGTGGGTTCTGAGAATTGGTTCTCAACCTGAGATGAGCCTCTCGGTTTTCATGGAGCTCTCAACTTTATTCATTCGGAAGCACCGTGGGTTCGCATCAGAAAAAGTCACCTAACAATCCAACGAACGACATCCGTAGATGCAAAAATGGCGACCGGAAATCAAAGGAAAACCGGCCGCCACCTGCCTTAGACCCGACAGGCAAGACAGATCTAAGAGAACATCGGATTCTTTGATTTGGATCAAAGCGTACCCCAATGTATGAGCCTTCGACCACCATTCCTCTAGAATTATTCAAAGAAATCGAAAAGAATTTCGCCGTTAATCCTTAGTCATTCGGAATTCCTCTATTCCGTCTTATTAAACAGCCATACACCCAACAATTCCCTCCCTATAACACGCCACATTAAACACGACCGTACAGAATGCCCCCAAACACAGAGAATTGGGAAAACCAGCATTTCGGGGCAAAGAAGAGCGCCTGGGAAAGAACAATAACCCAGACGCTCAAAGCCTACAGCTTGAACAGCGGCACATGCTGTAGGCAATCCCCACTAAAAGGAAAGTGATTGCGATCGGCCCTTGGGAGGAGGGCCGATCGCGTGGTGACTATTGGTTTGATAACCGTGCCAACCCACTGTAATCAGGCTGACTAGGCCTAATTTCAGGTATCGAAACTAGCAGCGTAATTGCTAGCCTCACCTAAGTATTCGTTAACGAATCGAGAATCTTACAAGAAATCTCACTTTTTTTATCTGCTCCCTGCAAGGCACCGTCGACAGGGGAAAGACGAGACGCAGAGAAATCTATTCAAGGAAATATTCAAGAAAACGGAAGGATCTCTAAGAACAACCGGTTGCTGCACGGCTTCCCAAAGCGCAGCGGGTATGAACTCACAATTCAGCTTCGAAATCGATCATTATGACGCTTTTAGGGAAGCCTCACTATCTCCTTGTTAAAGAGCTCGTATTTCGTATTAGTGTTAGTGCGCCTGTGCTCAACATCGAGAAGAGAAGGCGCTCAGAGCCCTAACTAACTCTCGTATGGCATCGCCAAAGAAAATTGGAATAGAGCAGCGGGGCAATGCGATAAGAAAAGTTGCGCCCCCCGTCTACTACACGCTCACAAATCATTCTCGGCGTCTCACAATCAAGATCACGACAGAAGCTGATCAAAATAAAACGGGAGTCCGATTTATCGCGATTCCAACGACCGGAGTAATGAGAGGGCACAATTGTTACAAAGCCACTGGCGACACAGCTAGCGAAGCAATCCGCCAATGCTTGGCGAAGATCGCAGGATTGCCCATTACGGATCCCCTCAACAAACAAGCTGAAGACGCACTTTTTGCCACAGATTTAGCAAGCGACGCTCTAGCAAAGCGCCATTCTGCCCCCTCGAACTAAGGAGCCAAGCCCCGCATTTCGCACTGATTATTGATTCGCAGCTGCCTCAGCACAGCGACGACCATCGAGGGCAGCGCTTACGATCCCTCCGGCAAAACCTGCCCCTTCACCACAAGGATACAAGCCTTCTAGCTCGGGATGTTGGAGCGTGGTCTCGTCCCGAGGAATCCGAACCGGCGAACTCGTGCGCGTTTCGAATCCAACCAAGAGGGCTTCAGAACTCAGGTATCCTTCCCGTTGTTTTCCAAACCACGTTAACCCCTTCTGCAAGCGCATCGCCATCCACTGCGGCAGAATCTCATCAAGTCGTGCCGGATTCACCCCAGGATGGTAGCTCGTTTTCGGAAGATCGGCCGAATCTCGGCCGGCAACAAAATCCGTAGCCCGTTGTCCAGGAGCCACCTGTCCGCCCCCCCCGGCAATCTTCGCCGCGGTTTCAAGCGATCGCTGAAAGGCTACGCCTGCGAGCGCTCCGAATTCAGCTCGAAAGCTTGCCGTGTCTTCGGTCTCAACACTCACGACCAATCCACTATTGGCGAAAGGAGAGTCACGCTTGGAGAGGCTCATCCCGTTAACCACGACCTCATCGTTCTCTGTCGCCGCCGGCACGATAAAGCCTCCTGGGCACATGCAGAATGAATGAACACCACGATCCCTCACGGTTGTGGCAAGGTTATAGGCAGCTGCAGGAAGCTGTCTCGGCCGACTCAATCCAATCGGAAACCGGTACTGTAAACTATCGATTTGCTCTTGGGGATGCTCAATCCTCACTCCCATGGCAAAGGGCTTCGCCACAAGTTTCAGTTTCTCGCGATCGAGCAGTTCATAGATATCTCGGGCAGAGTGCCCAGTGGCCAGAATCACGCTCTTTCCCAGAAATTCGCGCCCGTCAGCAGTCACCACCCCGCGAATCTGCCCGTCCTGAGATAGCAACTCAGTCACCTTCGCCTCAAAATGCACTTCGCCTCCCGCATCGATCACCTGCTGACGCATAGACATCACGACGTTCGGGAGCAGATTCGAACCGATATGGGGATGGGCATCGATGAGGATGTCCTTCGGCGCCCCATTCGCAACGAGAATCCGATAGACATCAGCTACAGGACCTCGCTTTTTCGCACGAGTGTAGAGTTTTCCATCTGAGAACGTCCCTGCCCCCCCTTCACCAAAGCAGTAGTTTGAATCCTCAATCACCGTTCCTTTCCTTAAAATCGGCGCTAGATCAAAACGCCGACTCGACGCGTCTTTTCCGCGCTCAAGGATCACAGGACGACAGCCAAGTTCGAGACAGCGAAGGGCAGCAAAAAGTCCAGCAGGACCACAGCCAACAATGATCACTCGTTTGGCTTCTGAAGACACTTGAGGGAGCAGCAGCTCTTGGACGTCCTCCGGAGGAAGCGGTTTGTCCACGCCAACCTCGAAGCGGAGTTGAAATTTTATTTGGCGCTGGCGGGCATCAATGGATCGTTTCACCAGTCGGAGCTCAGAAATCCGCCCTGCATCGATGGCTAGTTTCAGGGCAACCTCTAAACGCCACTGCTCCTCATCTTCCGAATCTTCCATCGGGAGAACCACATCGACCAACGTCACCTCATCACTACTCACGAGAGGCTTGTTACTGGATAAGGCAATTCATCGGCAACCTCTAAGTTGCCGTATTTCGAATCAGGCAGAACACTGCAGAGAAAAAACATCTTAAAACGAGCGATTACCACCAGCCAAACGGCCGCACCTCAATCCCCCCATTCTGGGGACCGGTGAGGTCAGGGAATCAGCCCACTTACGCTGTTTTGGCAACAACGCCCTGGAAAAGCCCGGCAAGTCCCAGTTCGGGAACGGGATCCGCCGTTAGTTTCTCAAGGGTTCGGCGGAGGCGTTGGCGGGCTCGGAATGCTCGCACCTTGGCCAAAGAGACGCTCCAACCGGTGAGATCACTGACTTGCTGGTGGCTATACCCGTTCAGGTAGACCAAGCGAATCACCAACTGATCGTCTGGCTTGAGCGATTCCAAGAGCTTATCAACGAGCTCTCGAGCCGCTAACTGATCTGCCGGGCCAGGTTCATCCGCTGTCGCCTTGATGCCCTCAACAACCCTCGCCTCTTCTTCCGAGAGGTCAGCGATCCTCAATTCTCGGTTGGATTTTGATCGGTGATAGGCCGTCGTGCAGGTATTGACCGCAATTCGGCTGACCCAGTGATGAAACGGCACCTTTCCCGCATATTGGTGAATTTTTGAGAACACCCGAATAAAGATTTCCTGAGAGACATCTTCTTTGCTTTCACGATAACGAAGCCGGGCATTGAGGATTTTGGCGACAAAAGGATAAAGAAACTCCATTAGAGCGCAAACCGACTCCTCGTTGCCCTCCTTGACGAGCTCAATATGCCGGGACACCTCCTCATTCGTCAGAGAAAGCTGGGTTTTCTGATTTGTCCCTTTTTCGTCGATTTTCATTCCGTTTCTAAATTCTCGAGCTTCTAAAGCCGAATTAAACTACCTGTCTCAATCTCTGCCATACCAGGGACCCGCAGCAGCAAGGCGCTACGATAGTCATCTAGCAGAAGCAACGAATCATCTGCTGAAAAACTCAGTTTCCAAACCCGCGTATGGGCAGGCGTGAACGACAAGGTTTCCCGCCCACTTTCCAAGTGCCACAGCCGAACGGTTCCGTCTGGGCTACTGGTGGCAAAACTCTTTCCGTCATGGGTGAAGGCCGCCGACGTGATTCCCTGCTTGTGCCCAGTGAGTTCATGGACCACCACGCCTGTTTCGACGTCCCAGACGAAACACCGCTTATCCCAACTTGTTGCCGTCGCGAGACGATCATCCCTAGAGAAGACGACGGAGTGAGGACTATGATTCAATCCAATTAGCATTGATTGCATTTTATCCTCTTCAAGATTCCAAACCATGATCCCGTAATCATCGTTCGAAGGGAGCACCGCCAAGTACCGACCATCGGCACTCGCCCCCTGCCAATGGCTCAAATCACCGGGAACACTCGTGACTATTTTTCGACTGCTTTCGATGTCCCAAAGCGAGACGCCTTCATTTCCATCATAGATCAGTTTGTTAGAACCGATGAAGCGAAAGGCATTATTCCGCCGGTTTCGAGAACGTTTCTCTACGATTTCGATGCTGGCCCGGTATTTTCCATTCGTAAGGTCCCACAGTTCGACGCGATCCTTGTCGACTTGATCGGCAACATAGCGGCCATTCGTCGAGATGAGCTCGCCGCGGCGGCGCCCCGAATCAGGGAGAAAGAAATCCAAATTTCCCGAAGCGAATTCAGAATAGAGGTCTGGAGAAATCCTCTCCCTGAGATCTTTCCTTGACCGAATTTTCTCAACCTTTTGCTTATCCTGACTATCACGGCTCTGATGGTTAATCGTTTCGAATTCAACCCGAGGACCGATGGAGCGAACATCCCATAAATGAACTCGGCCATCCTTTCCCCCCGAAGCCAGGGTTTGGCTATTCGAAGAAAAAGCTAGGGTAAACACTTCATCAAGCTGACCTTTCAACACCCCCAATTTTTTTCCCGTTTCAGGCCGCCAAAGGTGAATCAAATAATCCCATCCTCCAGCAGCTAGCCACTGGCCATCGGCGGAGAATTCTAAGGCATACAAGAAGCCCGGCTGGACATGCTCCGGCTCGATCAATGACTTTTTCTGTGGACTATACAACTGCAGACTCATCTCAGATTCATCCCTCACCCAGCGACTTGGAATCGAGGCGAAATAATCAAAGTCCGAAGCAATGGCAAACCGCTCATCCGCTCTTTCCCCCTGCCACACGAGTTCGCCACTGTCAAAGGCCCAGACGCTCGTCTGGTCTCCTCGCAGCGCGATCAATTTTCGATCAGGGGACCACGAGTAACCACTCAACTTCGTTGGAGGAATTGGCGTTTCGAGCGATACCCGTTCGCTGGGATCATTGATGAAGTCGCAGGATACAAATCCCTCTTCTCCAAAGCCAATGAGCCGACGAGATTTCTCGTCAAACCGTATCGGAAAGCCAAGGTCCGAAATCGAAGCAACCTTCTCCCAGGATTTCGTATCCCAGATTTCAACGGGCGAACGATGCCTCTTAGAAAAAACATTTCCCGCCACCAAATAGCGATCACCCAAACCAAACTCGACTTTAATCGTCCGGTACCACCCGCCTTCTTGCCAATCGATCTGTTTGACAAGATTCTTGCGCTCCACATCCCAAATTTTGATCACCTTGTCCTTACTAACAGAGGCCAACCAGCGGCCAGAGCCTGAGAAACTCAACGCACGAACACTTTCCTCGTGAGCCGGAAAGACATAGAGTTCTTCACCCCGACTTCGGTCCCATAAATAGCGCCACTCGAAACCGCGATGGTCGGATTCACTCCCTCTAGGAACATGTTTAACCAACAATTCGCGCACCTTGGATATGTTATCCTCAGCAAGAAATTGCTGGGCCACATACATATCGGAGGCGTAGAGATTCTGCTGCAACTCATTGACCGCAGTGGTGGCCAAGTTGCGTTGCCGATTTGCTTCAGCCGCGTTCTCCTCGGCGACTTTTCTTGCCTCGAGCGCTGCGCCGGCCGCTAGATCGGCCGTTGCCTCTGCCCGCCGGGCACGAATCGCCTGCCACGAACTCACTGAAAACCCTCCAACTAACAAGAGAACAATAATGGCGGCTGCCGCAAAGGCGCCGCGATTCCGTAGGATCAGTTTTTTGACTTGATAGAGCTTGCTTGGAGCTACGGCTTCAACCGGCTCAAGATCAAGATACCTGCGAACGTCCAAAGCCAACTCGGTTGCCGTATCGTAACGCCGTGTGCGATCTTTCTCGATCGCCTTCATCACGATCCAATCAAGCTCGCCTTTAACCAAGCGATTGAGACGGATTGGCTCGGCATGCCGTCGCTTGGCGACTTGGGTGATCTCCTCGACGTTCATTGAACTCAATTGGGTCGAAGGCATCATCGGATCCTCTTCCCGAATGCGACGCCGCATCTCATCATAATCCGTCTGCGAGAGTTCCTTGGCGTCAATGGGCGTCTTTCCCGTCAGCAACTCGTAGAGCAAGACCCCGAGCGAATAAATATCGGTCCTTGTATCCAGATCGAGTCCACTCATGTGAGTTTGTTCCGGACTCATATAAGCGGGCGTTCCGATAAACTGTTGAAACTGAGTAAAGAGAGTCTTGTTGGTCAGTTTCTGCTGTGTCGCTTTGGCGATTCCAAAATCAATAATCTTAGGGACAGCCTTGTGGTCGTGCATGGTCACCAAGAGGTTTGAAGGCTTGAGATCTCGATGAATAATTCCCTTTTGGTGGGCATGCTGCACAGCGTGGCAGACATCAATGAAGAGCTCTAATCTCTGAGGCGTGGTCAGTTTATTCTCATCGCAATACTGCGTAATGGGAATCCCACGAACGAGTTCCATCACAAAATAAGGACGCCCCCTTTCCGTCGTGCCAGCATCGAGCACTTTCGCGATGTTCTCGTGACTCATCATCGCCAGGGCCTGCCGCTCAACCTCAAATCGAGCGATGATCTGCTTACTATCCATTCCTAAACGAACGATCTTAAGCGCGACACGTCTCGAAACAGGGTCACTTTGCTCAGCCATGTAGACAACTCCCCAGCCTCCTTCGCCAATTTTCTCGAGCAGCTTGTAACGACCGATAAGAGTCCCGGTCTCCTCATCGACAGAGAGCTCTGGTTGGGAAAGGGTTGAGGCTTCAGGCGAAGCGGGAAGAAAATGGTCTCCATCGTTGTCAGCCGCGAGAAGGCGCTGAATCCGATTCTTTAGTTGAGGATCGCCCAAGCAAACTTTCCCAAGAAACGCTTCCCGCTCCGAAGGCGACTGAATTTCAAGCGCTTGCTCGAAAATCTCACGTTCATTGTTCTTTGCTGCTGCCATATTGGTTGGGAGATTGCTCCCTCAACTAACATAAGCGACGAAAAACTCACGTTTGGGCCACATGAGTTATGAAAAAATCAAGCACCAACACTCGCCTGAAGTTCTTCATATAACCAAGCCCGAGCATAGGCCCATCGGCGTTTGGCCGTTCGCTCCGGAATCCCCATGATCTTGGCAGCTTCAATATTGGGTAAGCCGGCAAAGAAGCGGAGTTTGATCAATTCCGCGCACTCAGGGTCCTCCTTTTCTAACTTGGATAGGGCTTCATTGACGGCGAGAAGCAACTCAGAATTCGCCTCCGTGGCAACATCGACATGCTCAATATCGACCCGCTGCAAACCGCCACCATGGCGGATCCGTTTTTTCCGCCGAGCATTCTCCACCAAGATCCGCCGCATCGCCTCGGCAGCCGAGGCAAAAAAGTGTTGGCGATTTGCCCAGTTCCTCGGTCCTTTTCCGGTAATCCGAACGTAGGCTTCATGAACAAGTGCTGTTGGTTGAAGGGTTTGTCCTGGAGCCTCGCTAGCCATTCGCTTTGAGGCCAAGCGGCGCAGCTCAGCATAGACCTTGGGCAACAATTCGTTCGCAGACTCAGGCTCAATGGCATTGAGCTGCCTGGTTAAATCTGCGTATTCATCACTTTTCATTGGCTCGACAGAGATTCCGAAGCCACAAGTAACAGCAAGATTCGTACAAAGACAATCCTCGGGCGAACAAAAGCCCCCCGCTAGAAAAGGGTGTAGATAAACGGGGCAGCCCCCGTGGATCCAAGGACTGCCAACAAGCCCACCAAGCCCAAAACTAAAAGTATGGGAATAAGCCACCACTTTTTGTTTTCAAAAACAAAATCAATAAATTCCCTAACTAGCGAATCTTGTTTGCCTTCACCCGCTTGTTCGAAGTCGTTCTTCCTATTTTTCGATTCGTCTGACATGGTTTTACTTTTCGCTCACAGATCTCCCAATGCTCAGTCTCCACATGTTCTACCACTGCCGATAGTAGCGACTCGCATCCTTCGGAGCGTTTTTTCTTTCCCAATAGGTCTCGGATTCCGGAATAATCGACCGCTTCAATGCATCCCGTTTCATGAGCTTAAAACAAAGGCCAATGGGCAGAAACACACCGAAGTAAATGAGAAGCATGACGAGCTCACTCACAACTAGGCCAATCGGAAACGCGATCAACATAAGGCCAATGAAGAGCGGCTTCAACGCATTCGGAAGCACCAACCCGACCAGGGCTAGGCCAAAGCCTAGACCTACAAGCCAGAAAACCACCGTCCCGTCCTTGGTCCAAAGCCATCCAATGAGTGGCAGCGCCACCAGACACAGCAGGCCAAACTGACGAAGCTGCTTTGAGGAAGGTGTCCAATTGATTTCTACGAGTTTCATGCTGGGACTAGTCGAGATCGAATTGAGCCAGGTGTCGTTCCCGCTCCTCGGCACTCCATTGATTCGGTTGTTCTTTTTTCAACAGAACGTGATGCCCCAAAACCAATACGTCCATGTCGGTCATCATGAAACATCGATAAGCATCCTCAGGACTACAAACGATCGGCTCACTTCGAACGTTGAAACTAGTATTGATCAACACGGCACAATTCGTCTGCTGATAAAAGGATTGCATCAACTGATAGAGCAAGGGATTGCGCTGCTGATCAACCGTTTGCACGCGAGCCGAATAATCAACATGCGTCACTGCCGGAATATCGGATCGCCGATAGTTCAGTTTTTCGATACCAAATTTTTCGTCATAGCCATCGGGCATTTGGCAGCGGCGCTTCTCTTTCACGGGAGCGACGAGCAACATATAGGGACTCTCGTCCGTCTCACGCATCTCAAAGTAGTCACTGACGTGCTCCCGCAGGACCAAAGGAGCGAAGGGCCGAAACGACTCTCTAAACTTGATTTTGAGATTCATAACGGACTGCATTTTCTCACTCCTCGCATCACCGAGAATACTCCGTCCTCCCAATGCTCGGGGGCCAAACTCCATTCGCCCTTGAAACCATCCGATGACATGTTCGCTACCAATTAACTGAGCCACCGCCCCGCACAATTCCTGATCGCTCGAGTAAGTCTCATAAACGGCCCCTTTTTCGTTTAGGAGCGATGCGATTGATTCATCGGAGAAACTTGGACCGAGCAAGGACGCTGTCTGCCCATCGGGTATTCCCGCCACTCGCTCGTTCTGCAACAGCTGATACCAAACAAATGAAGCCGCTCCCAGAGCCCCTCCTGCATCGCCTGCCGCAGGTTGTATCCAAACGTTTTCGAAAGGCCCCTCACGCAAGAGTCGCCCATTCCCAACGCAGTTCAAGGCAACGCCTCCCGCCAAAACGAGGTTTTTCATTCCCGTCTTCCGATGGAGATGGCGGGCCATTCGCAACATCACTTCTTCAGTCACCGCCTGAACCGATGCAGCCAAGTCCATTTCACGTTGGGTCAACTCCGATTCTGGCTGCCGAGGAGGCCCATCGAAAAGCGCATCGAACTTCCCAGAAGTCATGGTCAAACCCTGACAGTAATTGAAGTAGCTCATATCCATCCGAAATGAGCCGTCCTCCTTCAAGTCCATTAGTTGAGTCTGAATCTTATCTTGATAGATTGGGCGCCCATACGGAGCCAAGCCCATCACCTTGTATTCTCCACTGTTGACCCGGAAACCCGTGTAATAGGTGAACGCTGAATACAAGAGCCCCAAAGAGTGGGGAAATCGGAGTTCGTTCTGAAGTTCAATTCTGTTGCCCTGCCCAATACCGAAACAGGTGGTCGACCACTCGCCAACACCGTCGAGCGTTAGAATCGCCGCCTCGGAAAAAGGTGAAGGAAAAAACGCGCTAGCAGCATGGGATTCATGGTGATCAGTAAAGACGAATCGCCCCGAATACTCTCCTTTGAGCCCGGCCCGCATCTCACGAGGCAAATGAAGTTTCTGTTTTAACCACAGCGGCAAGGCACGCCGAAAAGAGGCATATCCAAGAGGTGCGTAGGCAAGATAAGTCTCAAGCAGTCGTTCAAACTTATTCAGAGGTTTGTCATAGAAGGCAACGTAAGACAACTCGCTCGGTTTGAGCCTCGCCGCGCTCAGACAATAATCAATCGCGTTCACCGGGAACTCATGATCATGCTTTTTCCGGGTAAAACGCTCTTCCTGTGCAGCGGCGACGATGTTGCCGTCGACAATAAGAGCCGCAGCAGAATCGTGATAAAAGGCTGAAATTCCAAGTACGGCGGTCATGACGCGCGAATCGGCCAGATATTCGGCCTATCGAGGTCGCAATGAGAACATACTTATTATCAATCTAGCAACATAGAAGCTGAGCCGAATCGGAAATCGACGATAATTTTCAGGCTTCAATTTAAGATTATCGCCAGGAAATTCAAAACCCGTTCTACTTTCCCTCAAGCCGCGTTTTCGAGAACAACAATCTTTCCAGCACAATGACAATGGAATCTGAGCGAAAGCCTTTAAAACTAAAATTCTTTCACGGTCTCGGGGATGTTTTGATGTTTCGGAATATTCTCAAGATTCTCAACCGTCCCATCGAGCTTTATCTTGACTCACGACTCGGCCAATCAGCGATTTTTGCTTGTGAAGAACTCGTTCGCGTTGTCTCAACCCCGTCGGATCCCGACGCATACCGCGAAATCAAGTTCTACATGGAGCACTCCCGCCCTTGCCAATCAGGAAAGGCGACAAAACCAAGAATCTGTATGGAGCATGAATTTGGCCTACTCCGCCCCGACTACGAAATCCGCCCCCTTCCGCTCCCCTTTCTCGATAGGATCAAGACGCCTGCCACTCAAGCATCCATGGCGTTCCTCGAAGACCTCGGGCCCTATGTCGTTTGTCATTTTCAAGGCACTGCCCTAGCGGATGCAAAAAATCCCAGTGCGCCTTTTGCTCAAAAGTCCGTTGACCGAATCCTAGCGGCAGGCTGGGGGGTCGTCCTGATCAACTACGACTACGTTTTTCACCATTGCAGCAATAGAGATTATGCCTTCGTTGATCACAATCGCGTACGCTCGACTTACCGAAAGCTACCCATGGAAGTTGAATCGCTGTGGACGATCTTGAGTGGAGCCTCAGCGTTTTTCGGCGTGGACTCAGGTCCTCTCCACCTCGCTCTGTGCACCCCACTGCCCTGCACGTTTATTCGAAACCAGCGCGATTTTTTTAGAAATTTCTATGATACTGGCCTTGAGACTCTCTCGGTAATTGACGTAGCAGAAGTCGAAGCAATCCCACCACGGCTTATCCCCCCATTGCCCTCTGCCATTTAATTCCTCGGCCAATGAAACCTGACGAGACACGGATCTAATAGCTCCCAGCCACCTAAGTTTGGCACGCACTCTGCTCCCTTCGACTACTCACAAATCTGATAATCTCACGATCCGGCGGGAACTCGATCTGTCTCTTATACACATCTGACGCTGCCGACGAGCGA
>CAJXVR010000157.1 GCA_913061285.1 uncultured Verrucomicrobiota bacterium
TCTACACTAGATCGCTCGTCGGCAGCGTCAGATGTGTATAAGAGACAGCCCTTAGATTTCGTATCCAGGGTAAAGGTGCCGTCGGATTGGACGTGCCGCCGCATTGCTGATGCGAGAGCCGGTGAAAGGCTTGGTTCTGGCGTTTGATTTGGAAAGGGGAGAACGGTGATTGATTGAGCTCCCGCTTCGAGACCGGAGCTGGGGCCGAGCTGATAGCTAGCGCATCCCGCGTTGAGGATGAGAATGCTCAGGGCAAGGAGGATCGTAGTACTACGGAAGGCTTGCATTAGTCGTCGCTATTCTCAACCGTCACTTCGGTTGTCTCTTCGCTCACTTGGAGCTTCAGATCGGCAATGCGCTCACGCGCTTCGACCGCGTATTCGTGATCGGTGTTGTTGAGAAGCCGTGCGAAGATATCGACGACGGCGTTGTAGTAAGTCAATGCCCCACGGGCGATTTGCTTCTTGTCGTAGTAGCGTGCGATTTCAAGGTTGCCGCGGGCTTGTTCGACGCGGAGATCTCGAACGTGGTCTTCCGCTTGGTTGATTCGTTCGTCCTTAGGGTGGAGGGCACCAAAGTCACCAAAAACCTCGATAGCTCGGCTAGCGACACTTTGATCATACTCGGCTGCTTTCGCCTCTTTCAGGAGGGCCTCACCTGCCTTGAAAAGCGCATTAGCGGCAATCTCTTCCTGATCAGAGTATTTGTCGGCGACCGTCTCGTACGCCTCAACCGCGCCCGCGTAGTCTTTCTTGTTCTCTCGAGCCGATCCGATGTTCATTTGGGCCTTGGGCGCGACATCGCTATAGGGACCGTTCTTGATCAGATCTTGATACATCTCAGTCGTCCGATCCATCGATCGGAAAACTGGAAATAATCCCCAGAGCCGGAATCGTTGTCCATTGAGGAACTTGGTTGTAATCGCGTATTGTCGTTGCAAGACTTCGTCGTATTTCTCGTACTTGGGGTAGCGATTCAGTAGATTTTGGTAGGCCTTGAATGCCTTCTCGTCTCGATTGTTGCCTTCGTAGGCGAGAGCAGTGATGTATTGCGCCTCGGGGGCGAAATCGGAGAAGGGCCACTGGCGTAGGACGCGGCCTGCTGCTTTGACGGTCACTTTGTAGTTCCCTTCCTCATAAGCAGCCCGAGCCGCTTCGATTTGCTCTCGTGCGTTGTCACGTAGCCAAGAGCCCGTCTGTCCAGGCGTTTCGTAGCTCCACCCTTCACCTGGCGTGTAGATAAATGGCGCCGGACACTCGCTTGACGAGAACAGGAGGACGATGACGACGAGTGGAATGAGTAGAAGCTTGCGCATAATGCCTTTCGAAGGAGGCTAGAGAATCGGAAATTTCAAGTCAAGGAAGGGAGAAGAAACGTCTTCGATAGAAAATCGCGTTCTAGGTTCATCAACTAGCGAGCCAGGTAGTTTTGAAAGTCCCCGAAGAGCTGCTCTCGTGGTTCGTTGTTCTCGATGCTTACGATCCGAGCTGAGACGCCGGGATAGGCGCTTAGGAGGGGGGCAACGTTTGTCAAATCGACCACCGAAAGCGCGGTTGCTAAGCTATCCGCGGTTATGCCCTGAGGGGCGATCACGGAGACAAGACGCCGCTCGGACAATCCGAGTCCGGTTCGAGGGTCGACGATATGGGAATATCTCACCCCGTTGAGTTCGACGAACTGGTAGAGATCTCCGGAGGTTGCGATCGCTTTGTCCTCAAGGTGGACATACGAAGGCAAGTCCTGCGATTTGTGATTGAACTCGGAGAGTTGGATTTTCCAAGCCGTTTTTCCGGGAGGAGGTGAAGAAACGGCGATATCACCTGCACCGGCAACGAGGGCGTTTTTGATACCCCTTTTGAGCAGGAATTCGAGTGCTTGATCGAGCGCATCACCCTTGGCAATGCCTCCGGGGTCGAGACGCATGCCTGGAATCCTCAGACTGACCTTGTTTTGGGAGTGATCAAGCTTGATATGATGCCAGCCTACGCGTTTTCGAAATCTTTCGAGTTGCTTTCGCTCGGGAAAGGTTTGTGTTCGGCGAGCGTTGCGCCATGAGGCGGCGAGGGGGCCAATGGTGAGATCGAAGGCTCCTTCGCTTAATTGGGATAGTTTCTGGGATCGTTGAATGATGCGAAAGAGATCTCTACTGACATCGATCCAGCGGCTGGTTCCCGACTGGTAGCCGAGTTGGCTGAGTTCACTGTCGGTTTCGTAGTTGCTGAGGCTCGTATTGAGTTGCCCGATTCGTGCGAAAGCCGCCGTCGCGGCTTCTTCGGCTTCGCCTTCGTTCGCCGCATAGAGAATTATCCGGAATGGGACTCCCATTTGGGGCTGAGTGAATTCGAATCGGTCCAAGGCCTCGACGGAGGCGGTCAGGCTTGCCAGCAGGAGCACGCAAAGACCAATCAGACGGCGATTGAGATGCTGAAGTCGCTTCACTTCGGAAGGTTCTATAGAGCGCTGATACGATGGGGTATTGATATGAAAGAAACTCAGAGACGGGATCATTTTTGTCTTAGTCCAGAGGCCAAGCCTGCGGCCCCTAAGCCCGCGGAAGGGATGCTCCCCATCAGGAAGGCTTTGAACGAAGCAAACTGGGTCTCAAGGTTCGAAACCATTTGATCAAATTGGCCCTCAATCACCTCCCAGTGAATTTCCACCCAGCCAGCCCAAGCCATCAAGGTTAAGACAAGGAAATAGGCACCCACGATAACGGTGGCGAGACGCAGGAAGGCTCGAATGGCATAGCCGATGGCAAATCCGAGGAACATGGTGAATCCACCTCGAACGAGGCTTGGGGACCACTGCTCGAGCATGGTTCGCTCCCCACTTGAAGCGGCCGCTGTTTGGGGGGAGGGCGTGCCTGATGGAAACGCTTCCACGAAGGGCTGAACGAGGCTCGAAGTCCCATTGGGAGCTAGGGAGCGTGTTCCATTAGATAGCGGCGTCCCGCTAGCCCCTTGTGCGTCGCTCGACCCGCTCGACCCGCTCGACCCGTAGAGCCCGACGACGATCATAGCAATCGCAGCGACGATGAGCATGATCTTCGGGCCGGTGAAATGATAGCGATTCAGTCCGAACGACTCAACGATGCTTGGTGCCGGCCCTTTGGTTGAGGCGTTTGAATTGTTCGTGTCTTTTGCCATGACGGTTTTGTGTTGTATTGGTTTGCGGCGCGCATGCGTTCGCGAGTCCGAATTCTACTCAGACGACGAAAGGCTGGCCAGTCTTCACCTTCGTTTTCAGAAATCGCTCCTTCGTCCCGGTGCCTGATTTCTGCGACGGCATCCCACGCGTTCGTCCGAATGGTGTCGAAATTCTTGAATTTGCCCTAACGGGCTGAGTTTAGAGGGGCCGGGTGGCTGAAGATCAGACTCGCAGCCCCAACGATTCCTGCGAGATTTCCCAGCATCGCTTTGGCGACAGAAATCTTGTTTGGAGGAAGCAATGTGGCTTTCGAGAGTGCCATTTCAATCGCTGGTGCGAACCGGTCAAAATGATCATCCATGAGGCCCCCACCCAGTAGAATGCGTTCTGGGCACAAGGTGTGAGCAAGGCTGAGGCAAGCGAGGGTGATGCCCGTCCGGGCTCGATCAATGATCGCTATTGCTTGAGCATCCCCTTGTGCCGCTGCTTCAAAGACAGCTGGACTGTTTTTGAAACCGTACTTTTTTCCCGCATTTCCGATAGCAGACCCGGAGGCGATCGATTCTAGTGAACCAGGAACGCCGGAGTAGTCGGTAGCTTCGCTTGGCAGAACCGGAATCAATCCGATTTCTGGGTGTTCGTCATTCACTCCCCTGAGAATCTGCCCCGCACTAAGAGCCGCTCCGCCAACGCCCGTTCCGAATGTGAGCATGACGACATGAGCAGCCCCATTGCCAGCGCCGACGAAGCACTCCCCTAGAAGAGCCGCATCGGCGTCATTTTCTAATGCGATCGGTAGGCCGGTCGCGTTGCAAAGCCCCTTGGTGAGGCTGAGCGTCTCCCAGCCTGGGAGAGTGTGGGGATTAAGAATTTCGCCGGTTTCTCGGTTCATCGGGCCAGGGCAACCGATCCCAATGCCGAGCAGATCGCTCTGCTGAAGCCCCGCATTCTTGATGAGAATAGTAAGTGCCTTGCTTATTCGCTGGCACGCGTCTGGGATCCCGTTCCTGGACTCGGTGGAGAATGTTACCTGGTCTTGAATCGTTCCCTGACGATCGACTAATCCAATCGCTATCTTGGTCCCTCCGATGTCAATACCGGCGGCGAGTCGGTGGCGTTCCATGCGAAGAAAGAGGGGCTTATTCGTAGAGCAAGTGTGATTGACGGCGTTTCTTGAATTCCGCGAGAGCAGGTTCCCACGCGGCGAAAATGGCCGAGATATCCTCTCCTTGCCGAATCTGTGCGATTGCCTCTGGGTTGATCAAGAGTCGATTGACTTTCGTTAATTCAAATTGTGCGGGATAGTCTTGATGCAGGATTCGAGCGATGTTGAGGCCCAAAGTAATGGGGCGAAATTGGGATCGATCGGTGATTTGGAATTGGACCCCGTGGCATAGCTCATTGGCGAACTTGCTGGCATTGGGGGTGTAATGAACAGGGGTGACCTGAATGCCTGGCAAGTTCAGCTGTTGAATCTGGGACGCTAACTTATCGGCGTTGATATACGGGGCTCCGAGAAGCTCGAATGGCGTTGAGGTGCCACGTCCTACGGAAAGATCTGCCATCTCGAGGAGGCCGATGCCTGGATAAAGCGTTGCTTGGGTCAGGCTTCTCATGTTCGGAGAGGGATTGATCCAAGGAATTCTAGTTTCATCCAGCCAAAGCGCTCGTTTCCAATTCGTGACGGGGATGACCTCTAGATCAAGGTTGAGGCTTTTCTCGCTCTTAAACAACTGAGCTAGCTCACCTACGGTCATCCCATGCCGGACTGGGATGGGGTGATAACCGATGAAACTTGTTTTCCCGGTGAGCATGGGGCCTTCGACCTTGCTTCCGGTGATTGGATTAATTCGATCCAGGACGATGAATTTGATTTCGGCTTCAGCCGCAGCTTCCATGGCGAGGCCCATTGTGGATATATAGGTGTAGAACCGGCATCCAATGTCTTGAATGTCGAAGACGAGGGCGTCAATGCCTTCAAGATGGTTTGGCATTGGCTTGCGCGTGGTGCCGTAGAGACTGAAGATAGGGAGGCCTGTCTTCGTATCGCGACTATCGCTTACTTGGCTGTCCTCTTTGCCGCGAATTCCATGCTCGGGACTGAAGAGAGCCTTGAGGCTGACGGTTGGGGATTGGTGAAGGAGATCGATTGTAGACTCGCCCTCGCGGCTCTTCCCGGTGTGATTTGTTATCAATCCGATTGCCATCCCATCCAGGGCTTTGAATTGTGTTTCCTTGAGGACGTCGATCCCGTTGCTTGAGTTGACTCCCAGTTTTGGTTTCTTGGGGGCTGAATCCCTAGCGGGGCTCTTTTTCGGGAAGTCATAGCCGATGAGCGCATCCGCAGTGAGAGTTCCAATCGTTCGTCGCAGGGCGATGACGCTGCCATCTTCAGTAGGGTGATTTCGATTGGCGAGGAAGATTACGAAGGTCTCTGAGAAGGGATCAATCCAGATTGAGGTTCCGGTCCATCCGGTATGACCGAAGGACCCGATCTCGAAGCGATGGCCACGGGGGCTTGAGTAAGGTGAGGCGATGTCCCAGCCCAAGCCTCGTTGATGCTGGATAGCTGTGGGAGATTGATTTGAGGTCATTAGGTTGATCGACGCGGGGCTAAGAATTTGTTTGCCGTTTAAACGTCCTCGGTTGAGGAGCATTCTTGCAAAGCGAGCAAGATCCGAGGCAGTCGAAAACAAGCCAGCGTGCCCGGCTACACCTCCCATTCTGCTTGAAGTCGGATCATGAACGACACCGCGAATGACCCCGGTGTCAGTCGTTGTCGTTGGAGCGATTCTAGCCTGTTTGTTGGAGCGGGGAAGGTAATCTGTCTCGCTCATTTGTAGTGGGTTGTAAATCTCTCTTCTTGCGAATTCATGGAGTGGGATACCTGACACTTCGTGAACAATTTGCCCCAGGAGTATGTAGTTGATGTCGCTGTATTTGAATTCGGTTCCGGGCTGAGTGCGGAGTGACTCGGCGCACGCGAGGCGAATGGCGTGTTCGTTTCCAACCCAGGCTGGGGAAAGCGAAAGTCCTGGTCGAAGTCCGGAAGAATGGGTCAAGAGATTCAGGATCGTCACTTCGCCCTTGTTGTTGACGGCGAATTCTGGGAGGTGCTTGGCGACGGGATCATGAACGCTTAGTTTGCCTTGTTCGTGTAGCTTGACAATTGATGGTGCCGTGGCGATGACTTTCGTAAGAGAGGCGAGATCATAGATTGTGTCGAGGGTTGTTCGTTCTTTGGTTGGGACGAGAGATCGATTGCCAAAGGCTTTCTTGTAGCTCTGCCCTTTGCGTTCAATCCAAAGGACGCCGCCCGGTGTTTTTCCTTGTTCAATAGCTGCCATAATTGCCGCATCTACGGCAGCGAGCTTCGTCGTGTCGAGGTATGTTGGCTTCGGCGGAAGCGGGATGATGACGGGCTGGTCTTGGGGGCGTTTGGCTGGGGCAGGAACGCTCGTGCCTAGGGTTGGCCGGGGACTAGGCTCTTGAGAAGTGACGACCGCGATCGGCCCTTCCTGGCGGGGGCCTTGGCAAGCGGCGAGCAGAACGAGAAAGCAGGTGCAGAAGATAGATCGCATTTTTCTTGGTAGGGATTTTTCGGGGATCCCTATTTGGATAACATAGTAGGGAATGGGAGCTAATTGAATTGGCTCTAGGGATTGGACGCGGCGTTAGTAGTCAATTCGACACCGCCTGGGGTGAGGATTGGCTTCTTGTGGGCTTATGATTCAACGAAGCTTCGGTGCTGTTTGCTCCCAAGATGGATTGCGTCGTTTATTTCCTTGGCGAGGGGGGAGGGTTTTCCACTTCCTCATCCTTATGCTCGATGTCGAGATACTTGAGCCCTTGATCGATGGCCGTTTCTAGTTTTGAACGTGATTCGAGCTCGAGGTTTCGAGTGGTGTCGAAGATGCTCGACATGACAACTGGTAGCTGATGTTTTGATTCGTCGTCGAGATCCTTGTAGGGAATCCCCTCGTTTACCGGTCCCCCGTTTTTCTTGGCGATCGAAAGGGCGTTTTGGAGGGCTGTATTGATTCCGACCAAGAATCGTCGAGCTGCGAGTTCTAGTTCATCGGTGTGATAAATGGTTTCTGGCGCGCTCAAAACGCTCTTAATCCGTGCCTGGATTTCTTCGGTATGAAAGTCGGGAGCGACGACTTGTAGGGCTTTTATCGAGTAGGCTAGCTCGATTTCCCTCTTCGCCTCCCGAACGCGGGTCAGTAGAGCTTCTTCGGCATATGGGCCTCCGATCCGTTCAAGCGCCTGAATTAAACCGAGTCGGAGTGAAAGTGGGAATCCGTATTGGAGTTTTGGTTGGTTCTGACTTGGAAATAAGACATCGGCACGATGGACGCGTTTTATGTTTCGAGGGAGAATTCGATGACTGATGCCGAAGACATCGATGGGCTGGCGATACCAATTGTAGTCCACCTCGTGGTCTCGATCGAGAACCCAAGCAATCCCTGGAACCGCTTCATCTCCCAGTTCAACCAGGCTTTGAAGACTATGGATTGCTTCCCACGTTGTGTGACTTGGGTTGGTTGTTGGTTCATCGACGATATGGACGAGCTTTCGAAGGTAGATGTCGGTCTCCTTATTGTCCCGTGGCCCCTCAGAGTTGGTATCGTCTTTGGCCTCTGCTTTTTTGCTCGTTGCTTCTGTCGTTTCAGGAATGACGGTATTGGCCGCTTGCTGATCTCCGGTGGATGGCGTAACTGTTTCGGGTTGAGGAGGTTCGATAAACAAGATTGCCGCGAGAAAGAATCCAACGATACCCGTAAAGAGCTGTTTAAGAGCGTTTTTCATGAATCCAATGGTCTCTGCGTGTCTTTTGCGGCCGATCGGATCGCCGCTAGCATCCGAAACTAGCTTAGATTCTTCAGGCTTTCAAGGCAGAGAATCGAGGTGTTCTGTGGGCGGGGGATGACGTGCGTCTAGTTGCGTTGCCACCGTTTGAGATACTCCATCAGTCTGCCGGGCTCTTCGTGATCCGAATCCTTAGGACGCTGATCGGGATCTTTGGACAGCAGGGTGCCGTCTGGTCTCAGAACTAGAAGGGCAGGGATACCACGGTCAAGTTCGATGCCGTAGCGGGCAATAATTGATGGATTGCGTTGGAATCCGACGCGGTTGTTGACATCGACAAGTGATAAGACATAGCGCTCCTCAACGAGTTGGCTCAGGTCGGGATGATTGTGGATCACGTCATAGGTGTTTTGACTATCACTACACCAGTTTGCTCCGAGGCTAAGAAGAACGAGTTTCTTCTCTTCTCTTGCCTGCTCTAGCGCATTGGCAAGCTCGGCGCGTCCATCAGCCTGCATATCATAGATCTGGCGAGCCTGACTTCCGTCGCTTTGTTGCTTTGGCGTCAACTGACAGCCCATTAGGAGGAGGAGTGGCGTGAATGCTAGGAAATGAAGAATTCGGAAAGGCGTTGATGATGACATGCGTTTGGGGTGAGACTTGGTCAGTCCTGAGGTTGACGTTGGGCCTAGAGACAGAATTGGCTTTTCTGGTCTCACTCTTGAGGGGTATCGGTCTTGGTCGTGGGGTTGTTGATCACTCGTAAGACAACTGGGCGCGAGGTTTGGCCCCCGGCCTCGCTTGCGATCGCATGGCAGAGTCGTTCGGTTTCCTCGACCCAATCCGCTGCCTTGAGAAAAATTTCTCTCTCCGAGACATTGGGCGGCATGAGTACGCCGTTGAGTCCAATGTTGTCGACGATGATTCCGTGAGGCAAGTTGCTGATCGAAAAGGTGATGCGCTCGGTGTGGCCATTTCGTCTGACACTTAGTTTTGCTGGGATCGTTGTCCCCGGCCGGATTTCAATGACGGGGTAGGTTTCCTGTCCTTTTTGAATTGAAGGGCTTGTGCTTGTTCGGGACAGACTCACTTGGCCGGCTGTCGGTGCTCCTTCGATCGGCTCGAGCGTCACGAAGAGTTTGGGTTCCTCAAGGACCTTAATTCTACCGAAATTCTGAATCGCCTTGATTCGTTCCCTGCCATTGATCGTAGCAGCGGCTGTGAGTTCGATGTTCAAGCATTCTTCAGGCGAGATCGATGCCACTGATTCGTCGATATAGAGGGTGCCAGTTGCTTGGTGATGCCCGGCTTCGATAGTGATCGGGCTTGAGGCTGTGACCCCAGCGGGAAGACCTGAGAGCTCAATCTCGATAGGCCCATCGAATCCGTCAATGCGCTTGCGTTTCAGGGTGAAAGATCGGCCACTACCTCGATTGACATCGGGGTTTCGATTCGAAAGGGTGACATCGAAATCTAGCTGACGTTCTCTGACAATGAGATGGTAGACAAACCGAGGGCTCTCTTGACTTCGGCTGTCGATGACTCGGATGAGGTATTTGGCGGTTTTCGGAGGGGTGAAATAGATGCGTGAATCACGGCCCTTTTGTGATTCTGAGTGATCGTCGTTTTCGTAGTAGAGGGTGAATCGGGGGAGCCCGTTGGAGATAAGCTTCGTTTCTGGAGGGTGCGCACGCACGATATAGCAGGGTTCAGAGTTTGCGTGTGCTGTCGACGTGGTATCAAAGTAGGTGCGGCGCGTTCCGGACGCAGGGTAGAAATCCCAACTTGAATCCGGCCCCCGTGGCGCAAGAAATAATTTGACGACTTCCCCGTTCATGAAGAGGAAGCCGTTGAGTGACATTTCCTCCCATTGATCGAGTCGAGCTCCTCCTGCCGTGGATGTGATCGGACGGAAGGTGATCGCGGTGTCACGAACGGCCTCAAGGAGGAGCCGTTCTATCGGTTGGCCAGTCTCTGACAGTATTTCTATTCGGGTGTCGAGTGGGGAACCAATCCCGGCTGCAATTGTTTCTATCACGAGTGGCTGGTCTTTGGTTGCACGGAAGTGATAGTAATCAATATCGGCTTCTTGATGTTCCGAAGTCCAAATCCGGCCCTCAACATTGTGACCAATCTCAACGGCACTTGACTGATCGGGCTGGTTATTGGGCTCTACTTCGGCGGTCTGACTCCGATCCTGAAGTTTGAGCGTAGGTGAAACGCGAAAGCGAAAGGTTTCTCGGTCCAAGGAAATGCTGTGAGTGCTTCCCGTTCCCGTGTTGATGGAGACAGGATCGTGTCCATCGAGATTGTAGCCGATGAGCTTGAGGTTTACCCTCGTTTCTGGTGGGACGATTCGTGGCGAGACGTCCGTTACGAAGGGGAAACTGCCGATTGTCATTCGGTAGTAGTGATCCGGAGAGGCCTTCAGAAATCGCTCTTCGATACAGACTTGGTAGCGACCGCTTGCCTTGAATTGGTGGAATAGCAGGGGATCCCTTGAATTGTCAAAGCTCTGGCTGGATGCGATCGGTTGCCCTGTTTCATCTCTGAGGGTCATGACTAAGTCTGCCTTGGATCCGATCTTGCTCGCCGCCACATCAAATACGATTCCTTGCCCGGCCTCGGCTTTCAAGGTGTAGGTGTCGGTTTGCCCACTCTTGGAAATTGTGCTCCAAGCATTTATCGGGAGCGTCTGAAGCGATGCTTGTCGATTTAGAGTATCGTCGTCTGCAGTCAGCCGCAACTGAGGGAGGTTATCGATGTAAATTTCGTGCCGATTGCTGGTGCCGGACTTATTCTGAATTTTGAAATGGTGCGCCCCGAGGGGCGTTGTCTTGTCTGAGAATACTAACAGTTCGACGCGCTCTGAGGTATGCTTGCCACGTGGGGCAAGCGCAGCGTGAAGGGATGGATTCTCAAACTCGATGCTATCCACTCCCATGAGATCTTTTCCCTCGACGCTGACACGGGTGATTTCGCCACGAGGTACTCCTTGGGGGAACACTCTAGCAATGCTTGGTTTTGGCAGCTCAACCTCTTTACCATCCTTACTGTTATAGTAGTTGAGCGAGCCATCGAGCCGGCCTATCACGAGTTGCTTTTTCTTATCGGAGAAGACCAGTGCAGGACTCCAGTCGGGCTGAATCGGGAGCTGCGTGCGTTCTTTAAGTGTCGTTGTGTCCCAAAGTTTCACTGTTCGGTCATCCGCACTCGATGCTAAGATCTCTCCCGAAGCAGAAAGGCTGAGGTTGAGAATCGTGCCCTCGTGAGCGTAGCGAGTTTCCTTGATTGGGTTCGTCGTTTCCCTTGCCGTCTCGCTGATGTCCCAAATGCGGATTCGACTGTCGACCCCCGCTGCGAATAGGCGTTTCCCGTCCCGACTGAAGAGAACGGTATGCTGTTCTTTGAGAGGTTGAGAAAGCGTATCCATGCGTTTCCCGTCGTCCACATTCCAGAGTTTGATGGTTCGGTCGGCACTCGCGCTGGCAAGGATCTTGTCATCGGCTCGAAAATCCAGGTCGAAAACTGCGCCTTGATGGCCAGCGAGAGAGCGCAGAAGTGTGCCATCGGAGGTGTTCCATAGATGAATCATCTGATCGTAGCTGCCGGTGGCAAGGATTGCGCCGTCGTGGCTTAATGCAAGGGCGTAGATCGCGTCATGATGGCCGCGGAACGTCTGGAGAAGCGTTCCGGAATCAACGTCCCATTTTTTGATCTCTCCAAAGAGACCGGGTTCACCAGCTGCTGAGAACAGATGTTTGGCGTCCGGGGAGAAGACAATCCCGTTGATGTTACCACGGTGCCCGGAAAGAGTTCGAATCCCTTGCTGGGACGCTGCATCGACCAGTTCGATGACTTGATATTTCCCAATGGCTAGCTGATTCCCAATGGCGGTGTAGGCCAGTGATTGGATCGGCTTGGTTGCTACGACACTGGTTTTTATGGTCGGGATTTCGAGAGTGATTGGACGTCGCCATCCATTTGGGGGCGCTGGAGCTCCGCTATCGATCCAGTGTTTCACCGTATTGATCTCGGCTGAGCTCAGTTTTTTCCTTTTTCCTGGCGGCATAATACGCCTCTTGTTGTTGGGATCGGTAAAACCAAGGAGGAGGCGAGTCAGGGGGCTCCGTTCACTATCCCCCTCAAGGATTGGGGATCCGTTCTGGCCTCCCTTAACGAGTGATTCGTAGCTCTCGAGATTGAGTCCTGCGTCGGGATCATCGTGGCTATGACAGTCCAAACAATGTTCTTCAAAGACGGCGTCGACTTCGGCGTAGAGGTTCGTTGCACTCGTCTCGCAGAGCGTTGCATTGGTCACGCTAAAATAGATTCCTGTGGACAGGATGGGGAAGAGTATCCGCTGAGAGATCGATCTTATCATTACCTTCGTTCTTAGGATAGCGACCCGTGTTAGTGGCTAAAGAGGAATTCGCGACTACTGAGAACCGCCCAGTAGACATCCTCAAGAGCGGCGCGCCGTTCTTCCTCTGGTGTTTCGTCGATAAGGGCATCGATGCGTTTTTTCTCGGCCTTGCTCGGATAGCGGCTAAGCGCTCCAAGGTAGAGGTTCTCGACGATAAGGGATGGAGGATGGCCCGCTTTGAGCTCTGTTCCGATACGGTTTGAGGCGTGACTGAGTTTTTGGTTGAGCGTCTTCCCATTGGCGATATGAAGGACTTGCGCGACGCTCGGTTCATCGGTTCGCTCGCAAACGCAGGTTTGGGCGCGGTCTGCACGGCCGAACGAGCTTAAGAAATATGATTCGATGTTTGAATCGGGCAACTGAAGCGCTCGCCACCCGAGAGGGAAGCTCTTGAATGGGGTCGGAACGGCTGTGACTTGAGAGAAGGCGTCGAGCATGACTTCTGCCATCAGTCGACGTGGGTAGTATCGAGAATAGAACTTGGACTCCGTTTCGTTGATTCCGTTTGGTTCGCTGCTTCGTTGATAGGTCTCTGATTCAAGAATGAGGCGAATGAGTGCTTTGATGTCAAATTGATTCTGAGAGAGATACGAAGCCAAGGCCGAGAGGAGGACTTCGTTACTGGCTGGATTGGTGACCCGAAGATCATCGACTTTGTCGACCAATCCGATTCCCATGAAGTTGGCCCAGACGCGATTGGCGATCGCTCGGCTAAAGTAAGGGTTTTCTGGGGCGACAAGCCAATCGGCCAGGTGTTCCCGTCGGTCGCGACTGTCATCGGATTTCAGTGGCGTTCCGTCAAGGGGTGTTGGGGGTTGAGGCTTTCCGGTAAGCGGCTGTATCACTTCGCCACTCAGGGCAGTGAAGATTATGCTCTCGTTGTTTGCGCCTCCGTTCTTTGTTCGAACTCGGGCGAATAGGTTGGCCATTTGGAAGTATTGATTGTTTGTCCATTTCTCTAGGGGATGATTGTGGCACTTGGCGCAATTGATCGACATTCCCAAGAAGGCTTGCGTGGTCGTTTCAGCCATGATCTTGGGATCGTCATGAAGGACAAAGAAGTTTGCCGCCCCGTTGCTTAGATTGCTTCCTCTGGCGGTGATGATCTGGCGAACGAATTCGTTCCAAGGGGTATTGCGGGCGACTTGTTCGCGAATCCATCGGTAATAGGACCACATAGCGGGCGTGCCGAGTTGTTTGCTTTGTACGAGGAGTAGGTCAGACCATTTGTAGCTCCAATAGTCGACGTACTCTGGTCGCTCTAGAAGATGAGTGATTAGCTTGGATCGTTTTTCTGGATGATCATCTTTCAGAAAGGCTTTGGCTTCGTCGATTGGGGGGAGGATTCCCAAGGTGTCAATATAGGCTCGACGTAAGAACTGGCTGTCGGTGGAGCGCTGGGAAGCGGGGAGTTTCAGTTGCTTGAGTTTGTTTTGGACTTCGAAATCAATGAGATTCGGGGTGCCGGCTGTGAAGGCCTCCGTATCAATCTCGGGGTTTTCGAACGGAACGGTGATCGTGGTGGTCGCGATTCGACTCAGGTACCAGGCAGTGACGGCGCCTTCGCCATACCCAATCACATCGACTTGGCCCTCTTCATTGACTCGCACAACCGTTTCGTTGGCTGACGTGTATTTCGCCCATCGTGTGACGTCCTCCTGCGTGCCGTCGTCAAAGTAGGCGCGGACGAGAATCTGCTGAGAGTCTCCGGGGGTGAGATTGACTTGTGCCGGGGTGATCTCAATTCGTTTGATCCGTGGATCGGAGTCTTGAGGTCCCGGGAAGCCGCTAGCAATCCATTCCGAAATAACGGTGTACTCCGGGGAATGAATCTCAAAGCGTTTCCCGCCTTTGTGAGGAATGGATCCTGTTGGTTTTGTCAGGAGAAGGCTTCGTCCCGGATCTTGAGGGATAATGCGGCGACCCAAGGCATGCCGGGAAAGGGCAACAAAATCTCCCTCATCATCGTAGCCCCGTAGCGAGAGTTTGAAGCCGTTTTTTCCTGCCGCCGCACCGTGGCAGGCTCCGGCACTGCAACCAAACTTGGCAAGGATGGGTTGGACGTGATTGCGGAAACTCCAGAGGTTCGGACGGTCAAAATTTCGGACCTCCAATGATATCTCAGATTCTAGGCCCTTGTGAGTGGCTTTAAGCCTGGCTTTGCCGTTGCCGAGTGGGGTGACGACACCGTTTTGGATCCGGCCGATCGACTCTGGATGAATGGACCACTCTAGGTCCTCGGTGATCTGGTCTTTAGCTAAGTCACCCTGAAAGCGCTGAACGATGACCTGTTGATGTGAGGAGGGGCCGTTCAATACGACCTGTTCTGGGAGAATGCGGACGCTTGATGCAAGCCCATCAAAACACAGTCCAAAGGATGAGAGGGCGCACAACCAGGGGGCGAGAAAAGAGATCTTCATAGACAGGGAGTCATTGAGTCAAGGAGTCGAGGAACCGTCGGCGAGGAGCTAGGCAAACAATTCGTCGATTGCTGACGTGCCAAAATCAACCAAGGGATAAGGACGAGACTGGGGTCCTGGGAGATGGGTCTCGAGATCCAATCCGAGGCTCTTGTAGATTGTGGCAACGATTTCATTCGGCGCCACCGGGCGTTCGGCTGGATAAGCGCCGATTTCATCGCTTTTTCCAACGACGCGTCCTCCCTTGACACCGCCTCCAGCGAAGTAGACGGACCAGCATTGGGGCCAGTGATCTCTGCCTCCCGCAGGGTTGATTTTGGGTGTCCGACCGAACTCAGCGAGATTGCAGACCAAAGTGTCATCCAGCATACCTCGCTGAAACAAGTCCTCAATCAAGGCGCTGTAGCCTTGATCATACATCGGAGCCACGATGTTTTTCATGCCTTCAATGGAGGTGAAGGGCTTGGAACCATGGATATCCCAGGTGATTTCATCGAAAACGGTGATAAAGGTATTGATGGTCACGAAACGTACGCCTGCTTCGACGAGTCGGCGAGCGAGGAGGCAGCATTGGCCAAAGCGCGTCATCCCGTAGCGTTCACGGACTTTGAGTGGTTCCTTGCTGAGGTCGAAGGCTTCTCTTGCCTTGGTGCTGGTCATAAGGCGATAGGCCGCCGCGAAGTTGGCGTCCATTAGCTCGGCATTAGGGCTGGCTTCAAAACTCTTTACCGTGTTGTCAACGATGTCCCGTAGTCGACGTCGACGTTGGAGACGTGCTTCGCCGATGGAGGAGGGCGGTCGAAGATCTGGTACTTCAAAATCAGCTACTGAAGGATCCGCATTAAGCACGAAGGGATCGTTGGCTTTCCCCAGAAATCCGGCGTCTTGCCCGTGGGGGATATTGCCCCCGGTGGGACCCATCGGTTCAGGGAGGATGACGTTCGCTGGGAGTTCGTTGCGTCGTCCCTTGAGAAATTCGAGGGCGCATCCGGCGTGTGGGGTGTTGACCCCGCCCGTGAAGAGGCGCCCTGTTTGCATCATTTGATGTCCGGTATCATGAACCGCGGCTGCAGTGTGATTGCATGAGCGAACAATCGAGAATTTATCCGCGACTTTGGCGTGGAGGGGGAAGATTTCGCTGATCTCAAATTCATCCGATTTGGTGCGGATTGGTTTGAATGGGCCTCGGACTTCTCGCGGCGCCTCTGGTTTGGGGTCCCAGGTATCGAGCTGACTCGGGGCACCCAGATTGAAGATCATGATGGCGCTCTTTTGGTCGTTGAGTGTCTGTCCCTTCGAAGTGGCGAGGAGGGCCTGGTGTTGAGCCAGGGTGAGTCCTATCGCGCTCAGCGTTCCTGCCTGGAGAAAATCACGGCGGGTGATTCCATCACAGGTTGTGGTTGCCCCTTTTCCGGTTAGATCAAGCATAAATTGTCAACGATTCGTGTGGGATTAGCGCATTTAGGAATAGCGAACCTAGCTGATTCATGCAACGAATAAGAGGATGATGAATCGAGGCGAGGGGACGTGCCAGTTGCGAATGAACCGATTCGGCAAGGGAGGGTTTTCTATGGCGTTGCCGGTAGTGGGGATTTTTTGCCTCTGCCTTGCCGTCTTGAGCTCTGGATGCCGGGGAAGAGAACGTACGAGGGCTTCCGGTTCCAATCCAAGCTTGGAAACGATCAAGAGCTCGAATCCCGAGCGGACCTTCACTGAAGATGTGGCGTTTTTACGCCAACATGTGGAGACCCTCGTATTGGAGTCCGGCCCGTCTCGGATTGCGGTCGTCCCTGCTTATCAGGGGCGCGTGATGACGAGCACTGCGGGAGGGGATACTGACATGAGTTTCGGCTGGCTGAATTATGAGGCGATTCAGCAAGGAGTGCTCCGAGGCCAAGCGGCGGAGGGGAAACTTCAGGCCCAGATCCACGTGTTTGGAGGCGAGGAGCGGTTTTGGTTGGGGCCGGAAGGGGGGCAATTCGGAATCTACTTTGCTCCGGGTGCCGAATTTGAGTTCGGTGCCTGGAAAACGCCCCCCTCCATTGATACGGAGCCCTTCACGATTGAATCTCAAAGTGAGAACGAGGTGGTCTTTCGAGAACGCATGGAGCTTGTGAATCATTCTGGGTTTCGATTTGATTTCGCGGTGCAGCGTACGGTTTCGATTCTCGATAGGACTGAGGTTGAGCAGGTTTTGAATGAACCCCTAGGTGAAGAAATCAAGGCTGTGGGCTACGAGACTGTCAATCAACTGACGAATCTAGGGCAAGATGCTTGGACTCGAGAAACCGGGGCCTTGTCGGTATGGTTGCTGGGGATGTACAAGCATTCCCCTGAGACTATTGTTGTCATTCCAATCAATGACAGTGACCAAGAGGCCTTGGGCCCCATTGTGAATGATGAGTATTTTGGTAAAGTGCCTGGAGATCGTTTGAAGCACCAAGCAGACGTGCTTTTGTTTCGGGCGGATGGACAATACCGAAGCAAGATCGGAATTAGTCCCGATCGTTCTCTGGGGATCGCCGGAAGCTATGCCGCAGAGACCGGCACCTTGAACTTAGTCATCTACGAGCGACCCCAATCACACGATGGGTATGTCAACTCGATGTGGGAGTTGCAGGAAGCGCCATTTTCTGGAGATGCCATCAATGCCTACAATGACG
>CAJXVR010000158.1 GCA_913061285.1 uncultured Verrucomicrobiota bacterium
AAGAGACAGCCACTCATCGAAATCGAAGCGTCTCGTCGAACGAGTTCATACGGACCTGGTTTTCCTCCACCTTTTTCCCTGCAAGCTGCAGACCAAACGCATTTGAATGCTTGAGTCATTCAAAAGTTCCATTATCGCGCAATCGGTTGTTCTCCAATATTGTTCTGCCAGTCCGGTAAACATAGATCCCGCCCCGCCCATTATTTCGCACCAAATTGTTGACGACCTCCAAACCCCTCGTTCCGTCTAGCACGACATCGCTAAGCAATCCGAAACCATCATTGCCCTCCAGGAGATTTCCCTCGATATGAATGTTCCGACTTTCAGAACATCGGATCCCTTGTCGAGCGTTTCGGGCCACTTCATTGCGAACGATTCGGATCTCGCTACAATGCATCAAGTTCAACCCGCTTCCCCAAGGAGAGTCGTCTAGGCGGCTGTCGCTGATTCGGCAATTCACCACCTGCGCCAACAGAAGGTTGTGCTGTTGGCCGGGACCAGGGACAACGCTGGATCCGTTATCACTGAAATCACAGGCCCGAACAATGACATCATCCGCACCTCGAATGGCCACGCCGTTGTGTGTGCAATGACGAACCGTGACGTGCTCGAACCGTAGTCGTTCCATATGTCCACTAGTCGAATCTGAGAGCAGAATGCCCGCTCGACTAGGAGCCATTTGATATGACCGCATTCTACGATCTTGGTTTGGGTCCCGCGCGAGCCTCACTGCGAGACCGCCTTCCACAACAAAATCACGAAAGACGACATCATGGAGGGCCGCTTCCTTGGAGACGATCGCGGCACCCTCTTCTTCTGGATCGAGAAAAAGGATGCTCTCCAGTCCAAACCCGGCAAGGGTCACCCCACTTGGCATTAGCAGAGCTTTCTTCAGCTGATGAGTCCCCTTCCCTAAGACAACCCACGAGCCTGAACCGGCACGGGCATCGAGCTTGTCCTGAATGGATTCCCCTACCTCGACAGTTACCGCATTCTCAGGGATCTCTGTCGTCGCCCCAACTTGCGCTCCGGTTTCGTTTGCGATCGTGCTCGGGCTAAGGATTGTCAAATCACGTTCAAACCTCTCGTATCCACTACCGTGCCCTGCGTTGAGAGCGCCCCACGATCGAGAACGGGAACCGGAACGTGAACGATCCAACGCTCGCTTCGTATAGGGCAGGCTCAATCCCTTCTCCGTTCGATAATGGTGATAAACACCTTCATAAATGTCCCTAAAGCGACCACGCCCTACCTCAGAAATCTTCCCATAGCAATGAACGCTCTCTCCCAGTAAATACTTCGCAGTATACTCAATTCCCAATGCGAGCCGATTCTCAGCGACACCATAGAGGTCAACTCCTTGCTGCCAGGCGACCTGACAAGCTTCGGCAAATTCGCCCAAACCGAGTTGGGTATGGGTTTGATCACGAGTGCTCTCCTCACATTGGCCAGAGGGATAGATGTAACGTGTGATACCACCGTTTCCGGTGCCTCGAATATAGTGATCAACGGCTAGAGTGAACAAATCTTCCTTTTCGCAAAACACGCCGATACAAAGCATCGTATTGATCATCGCTGCGTCCCAGTTGCCATTCGCTTCAGGGAAAAACTCTCTGATGAGCGGCACGTAAACCGTCAGAAGCATTCGTTCAAACTGCTCAATGTCTTCATTGGCCCACCCCGCATCCGTATACCGAATAATCTCGGCTGCATTACAAAACTTATGTCCCGTCCAGCCAGCGAGAAGTTTGGCATCATTGCCTTCAAAATCTCGAATGACAGGGGCCCAGGCGTTGAGGATCTCTATCGTCTTAAGGGCATGCGCCTTGTCCTCCGTGACGATCCACTGCAGGGCGTGGCTGTAGGCTGCGTCGGCGCTACTAGACAGATCTTTGTCCCCCACGCTACCACGCCCATAGGCCCCCCGCACAACATAAATGGTTGGCTCCGGTTTGAAGTTGAGCGACGAACTCCTCCGATCAAGGAGATTTTCCCACGCACCCTTCCAAGGTTCCTCACCGGAAGCGACTTTCACACGAATGAACTCAAGATCATCACGGCTGTGGAGCAGTCCAGGGTGTTCAAAGCCAGCTTGGGCGTCAATGGTCAAAGCTAGGCAAAGAAGCCAGAAACAACAGAGAGACCAGCGCAAATGGTGAAACCCTATCGCACCAATATCACTTTGAAGCCCTCGACTTGGAACTGAGAACCGCCCTGAGTGTACGGACCCGTTCCCAGTGCCGGGGAAAATGCCAGGATGAATATTTTCCCGTACTTCTCGATTTCCTTGGGTAATCATCAGACCCGAAGACTCCATATTGCTCTTGCAGGTTACTTTTTTTGGGGTTTCCGTCATCAATTGTGGATTCGCATCGTAAACATCGGACAGAACACCAGTTGTATCATCGTCCAATAGCTTAACTGACAATTTTGGATCAACGAAACAAGACAAAGGAAGATCTCGTGCTGAATGTGTCCAGCGAAACCCGAGTCCCCCTTCATAACCCAATTCTAGACTACACCTCTATTAATGAGAATGGCATTATGCGCCTTCGTACTCCGAACGCAGACAATCTTTGAGCAGATCCCTCCCCAAGACCATCGTGTTGAGCGTTGATCTACTTTCAGGATGCTAAACGGTCCGGTTTAGATCTTTGAGCAGGGTTCATAGCAGCGCCCAAGATATTGCTGACAGCAATTCCCGCGTCATCGATCAGTGTGTAGAAGACGGGTACCGCCAAGAGCGTGAAAAGCATGGCCGAGGTCATCCCACCAATCAACATGTAGCCGAAACTCTTGAAGCTCATTCCCATCTCGCTCGCGGACGCCATCGTTAACGGAATCATCCCTACGATGGTGGTCAAAGAGGTCATGACGATTGGCCGAAACCGATGTCGAGCGCCAAGTAGGAGCGCTTCGGCCCGTTCCATCCCGTTCATTCGTAAACGATTCACGTAGTCGATAAGAACGATTCCATGATTTACGACAACTCCGATGAGAAGGATACCACCGACAATGCCCATTTGGTCCATGCTCGTTCCCGTTAAGTAGTGCGCCCACATCGAACCGATTGCCGCCAAGGGAATCGTCAAGACAATGGAGAGAGGCATCAGAATACTTTCAAATACGAAGGCGACCAGCATGTAAATGAAGAGAATAGAAAGACCAAGGGCAATGAGGCTCGCAGAGACTTCGTCGTCATCAAAAGTGACATCGATCTTGCTAAAGGAGACGCCCTCCGGCAAATCGAGGTTGCGTCTTGTGTTCTCAATGGCTAGGCGAGCTTCACGTTCCTTGCCGCTTTCCAATTTCATCCCAATGGTGTAGCTCACCTTCTTATTGGTTCGTCGGACGTGAGGATCACTCTTCAACATAGCAGGTCGTGTGATCGCGCCTATCGAGGTGAATCGTCCGTCGTCCGTAGGCACGAGGTAGTTCTTCAAATCATTCAGCCCGGAGCGATCCTCCTCACTGAAGCGCACTCGCACCTGAATCTGGCGGCCTTCCGCCTGAAGCCTGGGCAGGCTGCTTCCACGCAAAGCGCTGCTGACCACACCCGCGATGTCATCCGAATTCACACCAATCGAACTCGTCCGATCACGATCGACAAGCAGCGCCAATTCATTGGGCGCTTTATCAGAATCCTCGTCTTCCAAGGACACCACGCCGGGGAGCACGGCGAAAACGGGTTTGAGCAACTCCCCCACTTCTTCAAGCAGATGAGGATCATCACCAATCAGCCTAACATAGTGACGAGACTTTCTATCATTTCGTTGGCCTCCCGAATCCATTCCAGAATAGTACACTCGCAGCCCCGGGAATTCCGGAAACATTTTAAATAGTCGATCAGCGACCTCTTCACGAGGGATGTCACTGGTGATTTCCTTGGTGAAATTTCCTTGGAACGAACCGGACCACTTGTGGTACTTAACGCTGTAACTAGCGATCCCGTACTCTACCTTGTTGGTTTCGACAATGGTTTCAATTTGCTTGAAATAGCCGTCCCGATCCTCGGTTGTAAAGTATTCAGGAAATCGGATAGAGAGTCGGAATTCGCTAATCTCGTCGCTGCGCGCGCTCGTGAACTCAACCTTCTTGAATGCGTAGAAGTAGGCGCTGCACAAAAAAACAATCAGAATGACCGCCAAGTCCAATCGTCGTTTCAAATAATAAGCCAGCGCATGGTTATAGCCGCGATTAAATCTGCCAAAGGATCGATCGTAGATCGTGTTCAGAAAACTCTTGATGGCGTCGCGTTTCCGTTGGGGACCGTCTGGTTTCTCTCGCTTGGATGAAAGCGTAAGGTAGACACAGAGGGGAATAAATACCAGCGCTGTGCCCAATGAGGCGAGTAGAGCTGATACCACAGGGAGAGCCAATCGGTACAGCATGAACCGCATTTCTCCACCAACCAAAAGTGACGGTAAAAAGACGATGACAGTTGTTAAGGTAGCAGTCGTCACCGCCAATCCGATCTGCCCCACTCCTTTAAGACACGCTTCGCGCCTCGACATCCCATCTTGGTAGTGACGCTGGATATTCTCGGCGACGACCACGGAATTGTCAACGAGCAGCCCGACGCAAATCACGAGCCCAAGAATCGTCGTGCTATTCAGCGTATCGCCCGCAAAAAACATCATGGTCATCGAAATAAAAAGGCACAGCGGGATTGCCATCGCGATAATCATGGTCATTCGAAACTGACGCAAAAAGAAATAGAGAATCAGACCTGCAAGAACGGCGCCAATGACTCCATTTTCGACAAGTTGAAGAAGCCGGTTGACGATGATCTCTCCGTAGTTCAGATAGAGCTTGATGTTGTAGGAGTCCAAAGCCGGATTGGCCTTAATTTGCTCAACCGTTTCCGCAACCCGCTCGCTGACATCGACCGTGTTGGCCGTGCTAGCTTTTCTAACCGCGACGGTTGCCGCCAACTGTTGATTCCACCGCTCGACATGACCATACGGATCTTCCGATTGGTACTTGATTGTGGCGATATCTTGCAAAGACACGGTTTCCGTAATTGGAATATTTCGGAAATCCTCCATTCCCTGAATGGTACTGACCGATCTGAGCAGAAATTTCTTACCTCCTTCGCGAACCGTCCCACTTGAGAGCGTAAAATTGTCACCGCGCAACTGCCGCGCAATCCGATTGATGCTCAATCCATAGGCTTCGGCTCGATCCTTATCGATTTCAATAAAAACGTCCTTCCGATCTAGATCAACACCGACATCAGCCACACCATCAATCCTCTGTAGCGGCCGCACAACATGCTGTTCCACATCGCGATAGAGATTGGTATCACCACTATAGCCTATGATAATCCGACAGACTGTGGAACTGGCACCTCCACGTCTCGAAATGCGGTATTCATCAGCGCCGTCAGGAAATCGAAGCGACGCACGTTCCATTCGATCCCGGACCTCGCGATAAGCTACGTCCATATCAGTCCCCCGTTTAAATTGTAACTCTACGCCGGCGGCGGTTGGCGAACCTCGAGTGTTGATCGAGTCGATCCCCCGAACCGTGCTCAGTTCCTCTTCCATTGGGAGGCCGATCTTCTCAAGCGCTTCCTGTCCCACGCCAGAGCTCCAAGCCGTTCGGACCTCGATGGAATGTTTTTCCTGCCCCTTGGGATATCGTTCGAGTGGCAAACGGCTGGTAGCGATGATACCTACGGCGAGAATTGTCAAGAAAAGCACGAATACTGTAATCTTGCGAGACAAGAAGAAGCGCGTGATATTTGTCGCAATGTCGTTTGCGTTCATGACGTTCTGTTTCCGGATTGCTTCACTATTGAAACAGATGTCCACATACAATACCAAAGAAAACCATTGAATCGCTCGCCTTGGGACTCAGGAAGACTTTGCCAGCATTTCAGCAAAGTTAAGCCGAATGAACCGTCTTAACAGCGACCTGTTGAAGGCTACCAGTTCGGACTTGTTTTCATTCCACAATCGACGAGATCTCTAACTACCGGAACGACACCCCAGCGAAACAGTCCCTTTTTTCCATCACTAACTTCACTGACAGGCCTCTCCGTGAGCCTACGTTGAATCATGAACATAACCCCGCCTAAACCCCGAGCTTTCCTTGGCCGGTGACAGCGACACAGATTCACTGTGGACAGCCGAATTAGGTAGAGAGATTCGTTTCCGATTGCTCCTTTTTCTTTCTCCGAACTCCCAATATGCCAACGATAGCACCCGCCACCAGTGCAGAGGCGGTAGACTGAATGAGATTCGGATTACCAACTGCGAGTTGGTTCGCAACGACAATAATGACGAATAACGCCACGGCAGTGGCAATTGCAGTAACGATTACTTTGATCATGCGTCTAATGGTTTCTAACGTACATTTATTTTCCAGGTCGGACTACCATACTCTCTCTTCAGCGGAACCAGAAAACTTCCTCGGAAGCCATCGAAAGGCTCGGTATTTAAATCACCCCACGATCCCTTGTATTCAAAGTATTCAGCCGGCTTTTGCCCATAGCAAGCAGTGGCAAATGAACCGAAAGCACCTGCAAAAGTCGAATCAGGAGCTCCCCATCCAGAGCATGATAACGACCTCCATAATAAGCAATACCTCGCGGAATTCAACTACCAGCTAGGTGATCCTAAAGCCCTGCCCTCTCAAGACTCGTTTGCAACCGTCTTCTACCGCAAAGCCAAACACTTCAATCGAGATAGCGGCGAGAACTCTCACGACAAACCAGTTCCGACGATTACGAACAATCAGGAACGACAGACTATCCATCATATTGAAGATCAAACAGGAGAGGCATAGACCACGCAACCTGCTAGTAGCGATCACACCCAGATAGTAAGATTCTGTTGAATTCACCCAGCAATCTCGCCGCAGTTCATACGAAATACCAGCAGAGGACAGCAGAACAGATGAGATCAACAAGACCTGAAGACATCACTTGAACCCCTGGCAGATATCGCCTCCAGGCTCTGTTCAAGCTCCTAGTCACTAGATCTTTATCTAAAGGCCGGTATTCGAGGCAGGATACTCAATGTGTCGAATAGGACGTCACTTGCCTAAACGAGATACGAGCCAATCTTCACCCCCGCAACTGTCATATACTTTAGACGAGGAGCATACGCAGGATCCATGACTATGCCCTCTTTTCATCGAACAACTTTAAACAGCCAGTCTCCAAGGGCCTAGTGTTCTCCAATTGAGTCACGCTGGCACGTCACCTGCGATCAGTGCCACTACGGCTACTTAGGAAACTCTGTTTTCTAGAGCAACAGAATTCAAAATAGGACTATTCTAGTTAGCAATGAAACTCTTCACCCGCCCTTGCCACAGCAGAATAATCATTTCAACAAATGATTTGAGCTGGTCGGAATTGCTTGGCCCGCCGATGATACGAGGGACACATTTGATATCCCTGATGAAGACGCGAATAACTTTCTCGATGGTCTATCTCGTATACTTGCTCACTACCCAAAGTGTTGCAGCGATTATACACGGCCCTTTGTCGACACGGTCGTCCCTAAGAGCTGCTATTGCCAATGCCAGACCGGGAGACACAGTGCTGATGGCAAATGGAGTATGGACTGATACATTTATCGACTTCGCCGCCACGGGAGAGCCTGGCCAACCCATCACTTTGCGAGCAGAAGTTGACGGGCAGGTAAAACTACAGGGAAGGTCCTGGCTCCGCTTTGCAGGCGATCACCTGGTCGTTCGCGGCCTCCACTTCACCAACGGTTCGATTCCCGCTGATGGACACGTCATCGCATTTCGCCGGAGTTCCTCGGAGCTTGCAAACCACTGTCGCCTCACACAATGCGCCATCACGGACTACAATCCAGACGATACCTCCGTAAACTACAAGTGGGTGTCCGTATACGGGATGCACAATCGAGTCGACCACTGTGCCTTCACCGGCATGGATCACGAAGGTGTGACCCTCACCGTCTGGCTGGGAGACTCTGCACCGGCGAACCATACTCGAATCGACAACAACTTGTTTGCGAATCGGACCGAAGGGTCCGGGAACGGATACGAGACGATCCGCATCGGTACCAGCAGCCGGTCCCTACAAGACTCGCAGGCAATCGTGGAAAAGAACTACTTCTACCGGTGCGACGGAGAAATCGAGATCATTTCAAACAAATCCGGAGGCAACATCTTTCGTCATAACACGTTCGAGTCGTGCGCGGGCCAGCTCACTCTCCGGCATGGGAATGGGTGTCGGGTCGAGGGGAACTATTTTCTCGGAGACGGCATCCCTGAATCGAGCGGCGTTCGCGTCATCGGGGAAGATCACATCGTAGTGAACAATTACTTTGAGAACCTGCGCGGCACGGGGTTCCGTGCGGCACTCGGAATGATGAGTGGCGTTCCGAACTCTCCCCTGAATCGCTACTTCCAAGTCCAGCGCGCCCTCATCGCATTTAACACTTTCGTCGGATGCAGAGAAAACTTCGTCATCGGACTCAACGCCTCAGACACTTCGTTGCCACCTGTCGACTGCGTGATTGCCAACAATATCGTCAAGGGCAGCCATAGTCCAATCATCGAGTATGATCGGGCCCCCACCAACCTACATTACGAAGGCAATATCGTTCACGGCGCGGCACTAGGTATCCCACAACCCACCGGCATCGAGATTGTCGATCCTCTCCTCTCTCAGGCGACCGATGGCCTAATGCGTCCGACCTCCAACAGCCCCGCTATTGATTCCGCTAAAGGAAGCTATCCAGATATCACTATCGATCTCGATGGCCATGAGCGTCCCGCGAACTCCAAAGACATTGGGGCAGACGAAACCAGCTCGTCACCGCAGGTGTTCCAACCGCTCGGAGCCAGCCATGTGGGACCGACGTGGATGCGCCCGAGTACTTTGTTGATGAAAGGCGCAACGATAACTGCATCCGGTGTGGAAATTGTATTCGAGGACAAAACCGGATTGGCCCCCCTTTACCACCTTCAACGGTCCGGGGACTTGTCTCCTGGGAGCTGGACACCCGTCACAACTTTCGTCCCGGTCGCACACACGACGTCGGTGTTCACCATCATTGCCCTCACTCCCACAGATGGCGACAACGGGTTTTGGCGGGTTGTCCGGGATTAATCACTCAACCGAGCGGATCCACTTAACGAAAGCAAGAATGGCTTCTTCAGGGTCCTCAAGGGTCGGGTGCCAACGCTTCTCGTGTTCGAACACGTACCATCCCTGGAATTCTCGTGTTCTTAACAACCGAACCGCCTCACCAATCGGTAGCACGCCCTTGCCGGGTAAGACATAGCGCCAGCCATCCTTCATCGCATACTGATGCTCTGGCTCATAAACAGCGTCCTTCAAGTGCACACAGGGAATGAAGTCCCCCAGAGCGTCATAGGTCTCCTGAACGGATTCGGATCCGATGCGTGTCGTGTGTCCAATATCCCACAGGATACTCAACCTATCGTGCCCGACAACATCGAGCATCGCTCCGCAATCCTCGGATGAGATCCAGATATCATGCATCTCCAACAGCCAATCAATCTTATTAGCCGCATCTAAGTTCAGAATCCCCTCCATACACCGCAAAGCGACCCTCAGACGTTCATCCCGTTCCACGGACTCATCACCATTTCCAAACATTCGGACCTGCGTCGCTCCTAGTCCGAGCACCACGTCAATCGTACGTTTGGCCTCCTCTATATTCTCATCGAACCGAGTCGCATCACACAGACTGATGCTAGAGCTGACACCAGATGTGACGAGCCCGTGATCTTCAATCAATCGCCTGGTAGCTGCCAGTCCGCTTCGAAACTCATCTTGAAGCGTGATGTCGATCCCCTTGTCCGTCCCCCGAAAGTCCACACCGTTAAAGCCAGCCTCAACTGCCTTGGTAACGATGGTTGCAAGACTCCAGTCGGGGCAACCAAGAGTCGTGAAGGACAGCTTCATTTTAGGGTGTGTGCCCCGCGACCCCTGAAATTCAAGCGCTGCTCGCGATCCCCCCGCCGAATCACACCTTGGGCATCAATATCCGCCGAGAAATCGATCCGAAGTTCATCGGTGTCCAGCAACTCCACCGACAAGGTGCAGGGCGCATTGAGAAAGATCTCCAAACCCTCTCCGGAATCGAAAGTTGTGGCGTCGATCATAGCCACCTTCCTGAACCCACTTTCTGCGAAGGAAACGTGGGCGTAAAGTGCATCCGTTTCCCAGCTCCCTTCCCCTACTGATTTACCGCTGATATTGCACAAGTGCCACTGGTTCTCGGCCTGGACGACGATGGTTTCGTTCGATTTTCGGAGAAACTCGTAGGACCTGCCGTCTGTCATTGTCTCTCTGGGCTCCAACAAGTGCATCGCCAAAGCGCGATCGGTTTTCTTCGACTGAACGAAATACGGGTAAGCCCCATAGTCACCCTTGATATAGGTCAGCTCGCCCTCTTTGACACGACGGCTATACCCCTTACCTAGAAACCACTGATCCATTAAACACTCCGGTCCGTAGGTATCCGCCTCGTAGTACCAGACACTGCGAACCTTATCACCCTCTAACCTTGCCCGCCCCCCATGCATGACAATGTCAACAGTCCGTTCTGCGGGGAGTTCGATAACATCCACGATTGCAAAGCGGTCGTTTTCAATCATCGAGACAATTCTGGAATGAGTTCCGCCTTCTTGGTAAACCGCCGTCTTTTTTTCGCTGGCGAATCCGGGAGCCACGATGCGGTCACTTGAATAAGGCCCCACACCCGGAACGATATCTTGAGGAGCATGCCCGTCAACCATCACAACATTGTGAGCTTCCGCGGTCAAATACCACTCCTTTCGCATGGCTTCACCGTAGCTCTTTCGGGTATACCCGCCGTCAGAGGACATCATCTGATTCTCAGCGAACAGGCTAAAACTAAGGTGATCGTAATGTTGATGATTATCTGCTTCAGCGACCCCTTGGAAGAGCAGGAAAAGATGTTTCTGTTCCCCGGTAGACCAGTCGGAACGAAAAGCAGTCTGGCCCGATTCTAGAAACTGGGTCGGTTCCACATTAGGTGCGATCGGGTCAATTCTCGGGTCATAGGTCAGATACTCGATCAGCGGTTTGGGGTAGTCCCAGGTTGCTCCAGTATAGTTGAATCCGGTTCTCTGCTTCGAAGCATGAAAAGGATCCAGATCAGTATTGAGAAAGTTCCAATGAAGCAAGCGACCCAAAGGAGCACTTGAGTGTAGCTCGGTCGGCGAATCCATAAATGCTGCAGCAACGAGATGCGAGGCAAAGGGCCGAATGAAGCTGTCTTCCTGATTGGGCATCCATCCTTTGCCATTGCGAATGCGTAAGGGCCATTCGAACGCCGGTTGGAAGACCGGGAAAGGATCGTAATCTGTGGTGTTACGATAGTGATAAAGGAAGGGCAGAAAGTTCAGCATCGAAAACATGTAATAGTGCGAACCTTCACGGTAAGTCCCATCGGAACCAAAGAAATAACGCGTGTTCGCATTGGTGCCTTCTATTGCCGTCTTAAGCCAGGTTTTGGCCGCGGGCTCGTTCGAGAGCAAAAGTGCCATCGTCCCCAGTCCCCAGCCCGGTTTAGACAGATGGTTGTGTGGACTAGAGGCCCACGAAAACAAATGCTCATTCATATAGGAGGCGTGCTTAATGAGGTGACCGCGGATGGTTTCCTCCTGTTCGACGCTGAGCCGGGACTGAACCCAATCATAAGCGGACGCAAAACTCTGCGCCCAAATTCCCTGGTAGATTTCATCAACGGCACTCCCTTTAACAATCGGATCGAGCTCGTAGAGCGGTCCAGCATACCCGCGCTGCAATGCTTGTACTGCACAATCCAGATACGCTTGCTTTCTTGGAGTATCAAACAAGGACATGAACGCGTTGTACATCGCGGCTTGCGTCAGCGTTCCATAGTACTTGTGAATGACGCTTTTTTCGTCTTCGGCACGAGGAATTGGGGGAAGATCTGTGAGTAGGAATTCATTGGTAGATACTTCGTTCCAAAACTGGGCCGCAATACCATCACGATCCTTCTTCTGCCAAAGCCCTTCGATTTCCGATTCGTCAAACCACAGCGAAGGATGAATCTCTATCTCCGGCATCGTGACATCTTCCGGCAACTCAAATCCAGTGTAGGAACTATGGTATGGCTTGAGTTTTAGAGCGTGGGAAAGCGGTGCCACGGCAACCGACACAACCGTAACGACGGAAAGAATCAAACGCTTAGCAAGCATACACCCCTCCATTGATATCCAAGGTGGCTCCAGTGATAAAGCCATCGAACTCAGAGGCCAGGTAGAGGGCGGCTCTAGCCACATCGTCCACGTTTCCCGCACGCCCCAGTGGGATGGTTGCTACGGTGGCATCCGCCGACTCCTTAGTCGTGTGAGTATCGTGAAAAGAAGTTCCTAGAATCAAGCCAGGAGCCAGCGCGTTGACACGAATTCCTTTGGGAGCGAGTTCGCTAGCCAACGCCCGAGACCAAGTCAATATCGCCCCTTTTGAAGTCGAATAAGCTAACGACCCCGGGTGCCCCCCTTTGCGACCTGCTAACGAAGCGAGGTTGACAATGCTACTCCCCCCATTTTTGCCCAATAACTCGACCACCGCCTGACTCATATTCTGGGCCGACGTCACGTTGACATCCCAAACGGTCTTCCAATGTATGTCGTCGACGTCACCATGATAGCGACGCTCCACCAAAGAACCCGCATTGTTGATCAGCACCTCCAGGCCTCCAAAAGCGGATTTAATTTCGACCGCGACTCGCTCCGCGTCCTCGCGCTGCGTTAGATCTCCTTGCACAGCGATCGCATCAAGCCCTCTCCCTCTTGCCTCATCAACAAGAGACTTGGCCGAGGACTCACTTGAATAGTAGTGCACCGCCACGGTAGCGTCCGCTTCGATGAAACGCCGCGTTATGGCTGCACCAATCCCTTGAGCTCCCGCCGTCACCAGCACTCGTTTCCCCCTCAGTTTTTCAGTAGTCATCTTTTTCTCAAATTCACCTAACCCAGTTGTGGCAAGAACGTATCTTCCACCTTCCACGTCCCAAGTGCGGGATGCAAGAAACGCCAATCGCTAGCACCCAGGCGTTCCACGTTCCAGGGTGCCGCTTCAGCCCGGTTTTTACCGGACCACGCGAGTGAGACGAGCCAGGCCTCATCCGCTGCCCCCATGTTCGTCTCGAGCAAAAGCGTGGTATGAAAAGGCGCCTGAATATGTCGCCGCGGACCGTCTCCTTCACCTAAACGGGAATCGAATCCGTAGCTTTCGAAACCGAAAACACCTTGAAGAGCGATACCGTGCTCGCCATTCCAAGCTTGCCCCACTAGCCCATTGTCGGATCTATCCAAAAGGGATGCATCGTCGGCGGACAGCGCATAAGAACCATGGCTCAGTGTGCAGTCTTGCTTGGCGATACAACGGTGCACGATCAGCTGCCAGTCCCCCCGCCACCACATGCGAGTCTCCACCGAAACTTGGAACTGCTCAAACTTTCGCCCCAAACTATAGAGACAAGCCATCCGATCCGACTCGACAATCGCTGGAGCAGTATAGTGCCGTCCGTAAATGATCCTCCCGGTGGGAGCTTGTGCCGTCAACCCACCGTCCCGTGGATAGAGTTCGGCGTCGCGAACGATGGTGAATCCATAGGATGACTTGTAGCTGAGAAGCCCCCATTTATAAGGGCCAAACCGGGTGTTGGTGGAGGCAATTTGCGAACCTACGTTGATGATCTCAACCTCACCGTTGGTGTTCCTTACGATCAAACTCGGCGGCTGCAAGGCCAGAGAACCATCCTCCTTCGACGCCGGACAAGCCACCTCAGGGCTGCTCCAAAAAGCATCTTCAGGTGACAATAGCAACGGAGCAAACGCCTTAGCAGCCCAATACGTCGATCCCCCACAGGAGTAGACTTCAACCATGTCAATAAACTCATCATACCAACCTAACGAGAGGCAGCCTTGCGATTGAACAACCGGTTTATCCGTGAAGAACTTCAAATTCCGTTGGCAGAGGGATCGCGACAAGCCCGGATCCAGAGGACTAATGCCCAGTGCGTGCGCGAGACCAATCGGCGCGGTCGCATTGAAACGATAGGTGATCGACCTTCCAAAGGCCGGGTGCTCACCGCTTGCCGCAAAGAATCGGGGATAATCCTGCAAGAATCGCCCGGTACGTTTGCTCCAACGCTGGCAGCGTTCCGCGTCATTCTCCCCATACAATGAGATCCACCAAAGAATGTAGTAGTGCCAAGCATAGGCATTGTAAAAATCGAAAGCCTGGTTCATGCCGTCCATGTACCACCCATCCCTGGCGTACATACCATCAAGTTCTTCGAACCAGCGGTCGATCACCAATCGATACGCCTCGTGCCCTCGATCTTCCCGAATAAGGAATTCCATCACCAGAATTCCGAAGAACATATGGTTGTTCCAGTGGTGCCCGTTTCCGACGTCTGATTCCAACCACAATAGCACCTGCTTCTTCTCCGCGTCGTCCAGCGTGTCCCAAAGTCGTTTGCGACTCAATTCCAGACCAATTACCATTAACCCCATCTCAACGGAGTGCTGATGAAAATTGGCTGAATACCCCCAAAACTCGGAGCTCATGGGATCCGTGCCAGCGAGCAATCCCTTACGGAACCAATTCTTTGCGACAGCCGTAATCTTGTCGTCGTCCTCCTCCGAATACGCTTCCAAGGAATGTTGCCAATGGGCCCAGAGCAAGAGCGGCCGAGCATACGACTCCAACCGGTCCGCGTTCGCATCATGGTCGCTTGCCATACCCTCGATAGGAAGACTCGCTTTCCCATCAACCATCAAATCAATCAGAGGTCGAATTAGATCCTTCGCCTGGTTTTGCCACCAACGATAGTCTGCGGGCACCAACTCCCGCTTCGGGCCGAAGTCCTTGATCAATGAATTTGGGAAATCTTCTCTATCCATGCCATTTCAAATAGAATCGTTTCGGCGCCTCAGGTGGAACGATCATAGACTTCCACGGTTACGGGACTCAGAATCGACTCGCCGCGTTTGTAGCGTTTCAAATTCTCTAAACTGTGGTCGGCAGCATCCCGCCGGCGATCCGTCGTGGCCCCCCCCAAATGAGGAAGCATCATGATATTATGACACCCTCGAAAACCATGGTCGGCGGGTAGCGGCTCCTGTTGGTAAACGTCCAGCCCCACTTGTATATGCCCTTCGCGAGCCACTTTAAGTAACCCAACTTCCTCGACCAAGTCACCGCGGGCGATATTGACGAAAGTCCCACCTCGTGGAATTCGACGTAGCATCGCTTCGTCGATGATACCTCTCCGCTCCGGCGTCAAAGCTTCTACTTCAAAGAGGACTTCGTTTTCACGGAATAGGGCTTCCAGAGAGGACGTTGACCTGACTCCGTTCCGTTCATATATTTCCGCAGGAACTCCCTCGGAGTAAACCGATATGGTGCACCCGAAGGGTCGAAGAAGTGGCACGAGTGCTTGAGCCACTCCACCAAATCCATGAATCCCCACTCGGCGATCAAAGAGAGACTGGGTCTGTGTCGAGGCGTCTTTCCAACCCTGGCGATTGTGCATATATTCGGACCAATAGCCCGCCCTCCTTAGGCAGCCCAGAGCCAGCAATAGAGCACACTCCGCAACGGTGCGGCTAATCGAAGCCCCCCAGTTGGAAACCAGCAAACCCGCCTCGATCATTTCTCGAGAAACCAACTTTCGAACCGACCCCGGGAGGTAACAGACGTATCCGAGCGAGGGAGCCACATCGGACAAGACATCCAACGGCAATGCGGGAGTCTTCCACCCCGCAACGAGTATTTCAGGATTGTAATCCGACAGGACCCCTCTCCACTCGTCCGCGGTCAAGCCATCCCCATTCAAGACCTGACACGGATCCACCAACTGCTTCAAAACCTCACAGCGACCATCGACCAAAAAGGTATCGATCTCCGGTTCGGTTAGTACGATTAAATTCCTCGAATCCACGCTAATTCTCAAGATCTGGGGGAACGCATTCTAGAATGCGAAGTCCCTCTTGTGACTCTAGGGTCGTCACCCCACACGAGGCAGCGACAAAATACCGATCATAAGGATGAAGATCCCAGGACCGGTCGCCCACGGTGATTCGCCCGCAGCCATCGGTCACTATTCCAATATAGAAGCCAGATTCTTCCTTAGAAATCTTGTTCTTGACGATTGTCTCTCGCGCTGAGAAGCAGTGCGTATGTTGTTTCCCGATCACCAATCGTTGTTCTGATCCATCCGGAAACTGCCGAATAAGCTCCGGATGGCACTGGAATCTTTCCATCCCTACGGGGGAATGGTCAAAAACGGTCAGGGCGAAGCCGAGATCCCTTCCAAGAAACCGGGACTCCTCCGGCAACACATAGCCACCGCGCTCGAATTCAAACCGAACCGCCAGATCACTCGCCTCCATCAGTTCCACCATTAGGATCCCTTCTCCCAAGGCGTGCGGGTAGCCGCCCGGGATGAGAAAGACATCGCCGGTCTTGACCGGAATCTTATCAAAACACGCTTCGATCGAATCAATATCCTGTTTTTCAATCCAAGTCTTCAACTGCCCCCGTTCGGGTGGTCTCTGAAAGCCGGCGTAGATGTATGGATTCTCTATGCCGTCCCGGATTGCGAGAATGACATAGGCTTCCGTCTTACCACTCGTGCACCCCAAAAACTTCTTCGAGAACGCGGCCGTCGGATGGACTTGGAAGTGTAGTCGTATCGCAGAGTCTAAGAACTTCACGAGGATTCGCGTATCCAGGCCAAACGCTCCGTAGTGCTGCTCCCCCAGATAGTATGCGGGATCGGTTGAGAACAAATCCGTCAATAAGACTGACTCTCCGTTTGACCGAGTCACCTGCGAAATACCTTCTTCAGCCTGTGCACGCCCAGGATTCTTTGCAGCCGTGAGGGAACCGATCCAATCCTCCGGAAAATGGCTATCTTGCGGCACTTCCTTCCCCTCTATGCAGTCAAGGACCTGCCCCCCCTGGTAAGTGCGCCAGACTCGGTTGGCTCCGAGCATCAGCAGAGGTTCCAGCGGAAAACTCATTGGGCAATCCTTTCCTTACCGCCCCTTCTCAAAGCATACCCAATCAAGATCAAGATCCCGCCGCAAAACAGAAACGCCAGCCGCCCCGTCCACGGATTCGGAATCAAGGCCAAGATAACAACAAATCCTCCATAAATCAGTGACAGCACACCGAGAGAATTCCCTTGGTTCAAGTCCATTCTGTCAGAACCTTCTTCGTGCGCTTCAACCGGCGTATCGAGATTCTTAAACGTGATCTCCAATTCCTTTCTCCGAACCGGGTCCGAGGGTTCTCGATAGAACAGCATTGTCGACAGATAGAATACGGAACCAACCAAGAGATTGATAAAGACGCCCATAATCAGGGTAATATCTGTCTCTTATACACATCTGACGCTGCCGACGA
>CAJXVR010000159.1 GCA_913061285.1 uncultured Verrucomicrobiota bacterium
CGCTCGTCGGCAGCGTCAGATGTGTATAAGAGACAGCCCCGACTGTAGGGTTCGATCAAGTCAGGCTGTGATCGCGAATACCAATTCAAGAGCGCGAAGGTGACCCCCGCAGAATTAGTAACGATCCATCTCCCTCCAGATGGTTCGCATGGTCCAACAATCTCAACACCTCGTCGCACAAGTGGTTTTGGAAAGATTCCCTTGAACCGCGTTCGCTGCTCGTCTCGGTTCATCCCGAGTCGGTAACCGTGATTGAAAGGAATAAAACTCACCGTACACATCGCAACACACTAGTCAGCCAGTAGATGCCCCCGAGATTGAACCTGATAGAGTCTCCAGATTTTCCACAGTTCCCACACCGACAAAGGAGTCACTCCTTGAGCCCGATTGGCGGCCCCAATTGAAAAGACGATATCCCATTGGCGAAACAATGTCCGATACGCACTAGTAAGAGAGTTGTTTGGATCGTAAATACTCGTGGCTTCCGCCGAGGCCCCATTTAACTCGACGATCTTGAAGGCAGCTTCTTGCTTCAATCGAGACGCTGACTCATACCGTATATCATATCGCCCCACAAAGAAGCCCTCAACCTCTCTCGAAATCTCGTCGATCTTTGATTCTAGGGACTTCGAGTTGAGGAACATTCCATCCATAAAAATACATCCCTGAGCGTGATTTCCAGCCTCGACCAATCGGTGCTCCTCGCCACGTTCAAGCACGTCTCCCAGTCGCTCATGAAATCGGCGACGATAGATTCGCGCCATAATCCGGGCACGGGGATCCGCTTCAATCAGCTCCCCTAGCGTTTGTCGGCCATCCCCTACCACAGTGGGAAATACTTTGTGGGTGATGGCGAAAATTGTCCCCCGTTCTTCATGCGGATGCCGATAGTAGAACACCCCCGCTTCACAAGGTCCGGGAGAGTATTCCTGGACCAACAAACTAAAACCATCCGGTCGAAGGCAGACCGCCGCGGCATGAGCGTCTTCCACCTTACGAACCCCGCTCCCTCGCTGCCCCACATCAGGTTTGATAATTACGGGGAACTGCAATCCCTTCTCATCCATGATCTGAGTGAGATGCTCAAGGCGGTCTTCGAACCCTTCTCCGACAATCAAGTAGGCATCCGCAGTGTGTTCAGGAGCCACACGCATCAAACTTTCCAGCAAGGCCATCTTAGATTCCCCAATCATCCCCCCCGTTTCAATTCCAGGATTGGAAACCGTCGGCAAGGCAATCCCTCGATACTTGCAAGCGAGCACTAGGTAATGGATTCCCACCGGGAGATAGAAAAGCCAAGCCGGCCAGAATTCCCATTGAAGCCATCGATCAGAAAAGACACTTAATTGCTCAGGCGAAGGCCACCAGCGCGACCCTTGTAGCCATTTTAGGACGCCTAGCAACACCAATGAGATTGCGAGAATTACGAGAACTCCATTTTCAAAACGCTCCAACCAAGTGCGAATCGCCCCTCCTACAACGGATGTCATAGCAAAGATAAGGACTGTCCATAACAAAGCCATCAATCCAGTCACCCAGAGAAACGGCAAAAATGGCAGACGAACAAATCCCGCTGCGAGATAGCTAGGGAGTCGGGTACCGGGGATCCAGCGACAAATCCAAAGCACAGCCATGCCTCGTTTCTTGAACCAACCTTCAGCATCCTTAACCCGAGGCGAATCAAGCATCCCCTTAGCCCAACCCGCAGCCCGAAGACGACCCCCAAATACCCTAGCAAAGGCATAGAGTAGCGCGTCTCCCATCCAGATTCCAACAAAGGCACCCGACCAAGCAATCCCCCACGGCAGCGCACCGGTATAAGCAAGAAGGGCGGAACCAATTGAGGTCAAGTCCTCAGAAACAAAGGTCAGAAGAATAATGGTAAGAAACTGAACGCCAGAGGGCCAACTGAAAAAGCCACTAGGAAACCAGCTACCGAATTCGTCAGGAGTCACCTCGCGGCCTCCAAAATCTAGGCCACCTCACTCACACGAGCAGCCAGACTCGCCCGGTGTTGAAGGGTAGAAGGGGCCACGCCAAAGTCCGCCGGCAAAGGAAAGTCCATCACCCGGGCCATGACAGCAATGAGAGCAAAATGATGCACTCCATGAGCAACCACATACATGATCTCCCGGGCCAATGTCGAATCGACTTCCTGCGTTCGATCGACCCTGTAGTGCACTTTACAACGCACGCTAACCGTGGTGTGAATCTGAGTCACCGGCAAATCTCGGAGTGATTGCTGGATTCGTCGGGAGACTGCTATCGCTCTTTTCCTATCGGACTCGACATTCAAATCTCGCTTCCGACGGTCGTAATCAATCAGGTCTGACTCCCTTACGGATTCTAGCAGGCAATCAAAATGATCTAGGCAATGTCGATAGTGGCCCCCAATCGATGCATTCAAAGCCACGGCCAAGCGGCGCGCGTACGCGTCATCAGAGATAAGCTCAAGAAGCTCTACGCCCTGCTCAAGAAGGTATATTGCTGCCTGCAGACAATCATTAGCTCCGGTTTCCGGAGCAATTGGGTGCATCTGGTTCTTCACAAAGTTAATCAATCACGGGCGGCCCGACTCATAGGTACCGGTGAACCCGGGCGGATGTTTCTTGAATCCTTTTCATTTGTCATCCTAATTCTACCACAAAAAGAGGATTCCCACTTGACAGAGCAAATTCCAATCGAGATCGTTGCCCCCCCTTTGAGAGCCTGTATCGGTGGGATTATTCCCCTCGGACCTGGAATACCAACGCAAGACAGACCTCTCAGCCCAAGGAACCAATTGCAATAGTCGTTTATGTCTTCTGGAAACCCAACGAAAGGGCCAAAGAACGAAATACCCCGTCAAGCGGTGTACCGGCTTTCTGTCTATCTGCGCTGCTTGAACCGGCTTAATTCTAACGGCATCCAGACGGTTTCGAGCGGCGCGCTGGCGGCCGCGGCAGGGGTCAAGCCAACCCAACTTCGCAAGGACTTGACCTACTTTGGACAATTTGGAACTCGTGGCCTCGGCTATGAAGTCTCCCAATTGACCCACATGATTAGCAATGTCCTAGGCACAGAGAAACTTCAACCTGTCGTCATGATTGGAGTTGGAAATCTCGGGCTCGCGCTCCTCTCGTATCGAGGTTTTGAACAGGAGGGCTTTGAGATTGTCGCCGCCTTTGATGCGGAACCTGAACGGGAGAGAAACAAGAAAATCGGCCAGCCCATTCTTCCAATGGAAGCGCTTGCTCCCTTTATCAAAGAGCACCAGGTCAAAATGGCTATCCTTTGTATCCCCTCAGAAGCAGCTCAAGAAACGGGCAACTTATTGATTCAAAACGGCATCACGGGCATTCTCAATTTCGCCCCCATCGTCCTCCAGGTTCCCGACACGATCATGGTTAACAATGTTAACCTGGCAATCGAACTTGAAAACCTCAGTTACTTCATTCAGGGAGAGGCTCACGCCTTGCCAGCGCAGAAAAGCGATCCTTCAGCTTCCGAATGATTCCATTGGGAGTCTCCGGCGGCAGCGACTTCCCATCGATTGATGCAACTGGCCACACCTCGTGGGTAGTCCCCATGAGAAAAACCTCAGAAGAATTCAGGAGTTCGTCTTTTCGAATGGGCCGCTCGACAACAGGAATCCCTAATTCACGACAAAGTTCGAGCACCACCTTCCGGGAGACACCACTCAATATTCTCGGTGACTCCGGATGGGTAATCACTTGTCCGTGAATCACAACGGCAACGTTCGTACAAGAGCCTTCAGTCACAACGCCATCGCGAATCAAGATTGCTTCATCGCTCCCGTTTCGACTCGCTTGATTAGCAGCCATGACATGGCCCATGAGAGCGATACTCTTGATGTCACAACGCCCCCACCGGCGGTCTTCGATCAATGTGACAGCAGCAGCTGGTTCTGGATCCGTTCGAGCCATTGAACGAAGCATCCCAAAGACAGTCGGCTTCAGCGGTTCTAAGGGATAGACGTGAGACCTCACGACATCTGAGCCCCGAGTCACCTGAAGGTATAGAATGAGATCAGGCGGCATTTTCCCACCCTTACAATTCGCTGCCAACAAGTCCCGCGCAATCCCTTCCATCCAGTTCGCATCAAAATTCTCAATGCCAACCTCATCCAAACTACGAGCGAAGCGTTCGATATGATCTCTCATCCGAAACCACTCCCCTCGATAGCATCTTACGACTTCGTAGACACCATCCCCAAACAAGAAACCACGGTCCAAAACCGGGACACGCGCTTCATCCAAAGGGCACAGCTGACCATCAAGGTAAGTAATTTGCTTCATCAGAAAATGACTAAGTTCTCACCGGGACATGGAGGTATTGGTCCCTACCTTTATTTCGATGCCACACGGCGGCTAGCGACTAACTTCACCAATTCGTCCGCCATCACGCCACCAAGAATCACCGCCCCTATCACGGCAAATTCGATGTGAGTAGGAATCACATCAACAAGGGTGATCATGTTCCTTAACACTTGCATCAATGCCGTTCCGATCACAATACCAACAATCGTGCCATGTCCTCCGCGCAAACTACATCCGCCCAGCACAGCGGCGGCAATTGCATACAACTCATAGAAATTGCCAAAATCGACGGGCTGAGCTGAGTTGACATCCATCACAAATAAGACACCTCCTAGCCCGGCCAATAACGAACAGATCACATAAGCGAGAATCACCATTCGATCCGTGTTAATCCCACTGTAGCGAGCTGCTTCCTCACTTCGGCCCAAGGCCAATAGATATCGACCGTAAATCGTCTGATTAAGAAAGATCCCTGCAACCACGGCAACAACAACCAGAAAGACGCAGGGCGCAGGGACACCAAACCCCTCCACAAAGGGCAGTGGGATTTCCGCCGTCGCGATACTCCGAATCCCTTTGAACTCAGATCCAAACCCTTGCGTTTGATCACCGGTAAACCCACGAGTCACCCCGCGATACATCAGCAACCCACAGAGGGTTACAACAAACGGCTGCAACTTGAGTTTTGTTATTAATAAACCGTGAATCAATCCAATGAGTAACGAAATGAGAACCGCGGCAAACAAGGCAATCGGTAAGGGCCAGCCGTGAACAGTTAATAACCAAGGCAAGCCACAACCGATCAAACATATGACCGACCCAATCGAAAGATCGATTCCCCCAGTAATAATCACAAATCCCACGCCGATGGAAATAATTCCAAACAGCGCCGTCCTCCTGATCAGGTTTTCCAGATTGAAGGGTCGCAAGAAGATCCCATCGCTAAGCACGATAGTCGCGATAACGACAAAGATCAGAATCCCAAGAATGCCAACGATTTTTTTCATGCCTTACGCCAAACTAAGCCGCCTCCATTGATTGCCCTGTTGCAAGCCGCATCACCGCTTCCTCACTGAGTTCGGAACGCTGCAATTCTCCGGTCAATCGTCCCTCATGCATGACGAGAGCTCGATCCGACATGCCCAAGATTTCCTCTAATTCGCTCGAGACAAAGAGGATTGCTACCCCAGTCTTGGCGAGCGCCTCCATCAATCCATAGATCTCAGCCTTAGCGCCAATGTCGATACCGCGCGTCGGCTCATCTAACAACAAGACTTTTGGTTCCAGTGCCAGCCATTTTCCCAAAACAACCTTTTGCTGATTCCCCCCAGAGAGAAGACGGACTATTTGCCCATCACTAGGAGTCTTAACATTCAGATCTTCAACCATTTTTTGGGAGATGTTCCGCTCCATCGAGCAATTCAAGAATCCTTTGTTCTGATCACGCAGCAATGTCGCCAAGCTCATGTTTTCACGAATGGGCATATCTAGAATCAAACCCTGCTGCTTACGATCCTCAGGCACCAACGCAAGCCCTGAATCAATGGCATCGATCGGACTCGTTATTTTGCGCACTTCGGAATCGACCAAAATCTCACCAGCAAGAGCCGGCGTCACCCCAAACAAGGTCTGGAGCAGCTCCGTTCTCCCCGCACCAACCAATCCGGAAATACCAACAATTTCGCCCTGTCGGAGAGAAAAGTCGATCTTCTGAGAAGGATGCGCCGGCGTTACCAAGCCCTTAACGCTCATTACAACCTCTCCGGCCTCGTGAGGTTCATGCGGATAAAACTGCGAAACATCGCGCCCAACCATAAGTTTAACCATGTTTTCATGGCTAATATCGTCACGCTTGAGCTCTCCGGCATTCTTCCCATCACGGAGCACAACAACCCGATCAGCCATCGCCTCTACTTCCCCCAAGCGATGTGAAATATAAACAATACTAACCCCCTTGCTAGCCAAGTCCTTAATCACAACGAAGAGCTGATCTGCCTCTTTCTGACTGAGACTCGAGGTTGGTTCATCCATGATTAGAACGCGGGCGTCAATCGAGAGAGCCTTAGCAATTTCAACCATCTGTTGGCGACCAATCGTCAATCCTCCTACCAAGTAGTTCGGGTCAACGTCCAATCCGACCCGCTCCAGATAGCCAACCGCTTCACGTCGAATATGCTCTTTGTCAATCAACCACCCAAAACGCCGCGGCTCCCTTCCAAGAAAGATATTGGCGCCAACATCAAGATTGTCCGCCAAGTTGAGTTCTTGATGAATGAGGGCAATACCATGATCAAGTGCCTTCTCCACGGTAGAGATTTGCACTTCTTCCCCACCCATCACGACAGTCCCTGAGTCTGCCCGTTGAACGCCGGCAAGGATTCTCATCAAGGTGCTCTTGCCGGCCCCATTCTCGCCAAGCACGGCAACGATCTCACCTTTTCCGACCGTTAGGCTCACATCATCTAGAGCGAGAACGCCGGGAAATCTCTTGGACACCCCCTGAACTTTGAGGGTCAATTCACGCTGAGCTGCAACCATTCAGAGCTTTTTTCAATTCGAGGCTGGTGAATCCTCTCCTAGCTTCTCGTTTAGATCGGCCCAGAATTCTTTGACATTATCTTTCCGAATGTATTTAGCAGGGTACTCGATAAACTTGTTCTCCGGAATGGAGGAAAGATCCCCGTCAATGATCTCTTTCAGCACTTGCACCGATCGATAACCATACATGTAGGGATTTTGAACGATCGTCCCATGAACACTACCATCAATAATTCCTTGAAGGCTGGCAGGATCCTCATCAAAAGCAATCACCTTGACTTGACCAATCTTTTTCGCCTGTTCCAACGCCTCCAGGATGAGCGGCGGGTTATACGCGAAAAGTCCAACCATCGCGCTAATATCGGGATGTCGCGAAAGGGTATCCTCCGCATTCGCCTTCCCCTTGACTTGATCAAATTGGTCGGTCAACGTCCCCAAGATTTCATACCCACCACCGCTAAGAACCGCTCCAGGAGGATCAAAATTAGTCGGATTGTAGTCACGCCCAAGGATTTCGTCGATAACCCCCTGACGTCGGCGACGAGAGTTATCCTGCTCCAAACGCCCAATAAAAATCATGATTTTACCCCCATCCGGCAACGCCTCTTTAACAAGCTCGCCACACATCCGGCCTGCCTTGTAATTGTCCATCCCAACATAAACAAGCCTGCTCGAGGTTGGAGCGTCTGAGTCGTGGGTTATCAGTTTGGTGTGTTCACTGAGTTGGTTCACGAGTTCCGTCTGATTCTTCGGGTCAATAGGACTCACAGCAATTCCGTCTACTCCCCGAGTCACAAGATCTTCAAGAATCCGCTTCTGCTCTGTAATCCCTCCAGAGGGCATATGCACTGAGACTTCCACCCCTAGATCGGCAGCAGCCTTCTCGGCGCCCGTTTGAGCCACCGTCCAGAACGAGGCCACACCATTTGTAACAAAGGCGACACGAGGTTTCTTTTCACCCGTTCCTTCGTCACCAGACTGGCTGTTGTTTGACTGCCCACAACTTACCAGCAAGCCGAATCCAGCCAGGAAAAGCCCTGACTTCAATACATTTTGAAATCTCATAGGAAGCCAATTTAGATGGCAGAATATCACCCCCCCGTCAAGCACGGGGCGACTTGGTTTGTACTCAAGAAGAACGAATAAAGAGAAAATCGAACACGATCTACTGAGTTACGCGGGAAACCCACTGCCCAGCTAGCGAACCTGAAAAATGCGTTTGAGCGTTTCTCGCTCCACACGCCGCGAGACAGTAAGGAAAGAATCCACCTCAAACAGGCGTCCTAAACTATTCCCAGCGATATCTTCTAGAGAGTTTTCCGCACAGAGCTGATAAACCCCGGCCCGCCATGGATCCCTGGGATTAAAACGCCACTCTAACTCTCCCTGCCCGATAACAATCTCTCCCTCTAATTCGTTTCCGCTTGAATCAATCACCCAAACCACCCGGTTAAGCAAGGCATGATCAAGCGATTCTGAGAAGGATACCACAATGGCCTCTCGGGTCGATGCCGAAGGAACACCAAGTTTCCACCCCGACATCGTTGGGCTTTCCACGTCAGGAGCGCCCACTTGGAACTCCTTCACGTAGCTCTCATCCAGCGGCGCCCCACGATCATCAGGCCATGCGGCATCAATCACCAAGCGAAAGGACTTTCCGGCCTCAAGAGCAGCCCCCACTTCTCCTCGGGGAAGCAGCCCACTCTTGATTCGGCCCGGGTCAATGAGAACGGTCAATCGAACGCCCTTCGGGTCCCAAAGCTCTTCATCCAATTGAAGAAATGGTCTCCTAACCTCAGCGCCGTCTTCCCGCAGAAGGTGGATATATTGATAGTGCGTACCAACACTCATCGGACGAGAAAAGTGGAGGTAAAACTTAAGCAGATTCTCAGGCAACTCCGATCCTGAAGGAAAGACCGCCAGCACTTTCGCGTCGCCCTTTTTCTCAGCCGAATCAAGAGAGAAAGGAAACTCAAGATCGCTAGAGGCAGCAGAGGCTGGTGATGATGGCAGAGCAACACCGACCCGACTCAAGCGCAGGCGTAGGGCCGACAACTTAAACTCAGCAAGATAGGGAATTCCTGACTCAAACCCGTAGAGCGGCTCGAAGGCAAGGTGCTCATCACGATAAGCATATTTACCTGCAATCGGAGGGAACGACTCAATGCCACCGGACTTCGCTGAAGCGACAGAGACAGGAAACACTCGAGACCAATCCTCGTTCGTCAACAAGTTCAGTGCGTCATCTATCTCGGTATTGAACCGCAATCCCTTCACGATGACACCACGCGGATTTACTCCTTCCCGTCCTTCGCCCAGAAGAGAAATCGCTAGTGACGAGGAAGAACCGGGCTCTAAGCCTTGCGCCAAGAGCCCAGTTTCAACCTCAGCACGTACTTCCGCACGCGCGTCACTGCCAACCATACAGGCAATGGCGGCAGCAAAGTAAACCAATCGAATCACGGGTACTCGACCGAGACCAAATTCAAGGCTCCATTATCCCCACCTTGAATCAAGAGAGCCTGCTTCGAATCATACTCCGCAAGCTGAAAAACGTTCTCCCACGACTTAATCGTCTCGAAGGCTTGCCCTTGAATGCCTCCACCGCCCACGCGAGAAGTAATCGACGGAGCCCCAGCCAAATCATTCGTCGAGATCTTCATGACGCCTCGACTACTATTCGCCATCAGAAACCAATCCTTGCCACTCTTATTGTAGACCAACATATCCAGAGGGCGATTTCGATTCCCCAGCTCTGCAATCGTTGTCCCCTTGACATGAGCGCCCGGTTTCAATTGTGCCACGGGAACTTTCACCAAGGGAGTACAAGTATAGGCGGCGAGAATGTGACTTTCTCCCTCGATTGAATATGGCACGAATGTTCGGATAGGGGATCGGGTTTCAAAGCGGCCATGAGCGCCATGATAAATCTCGACGCTGGCGCCCTTCGTTGCAGCCTTGAAGGGGAATGGGACCGAGCGCAGGGTCGAAGCAAACTCCTCATTCGAAAGCCCTGCAACAATGACATTTCCATCCACCACGGATATATCGGTGATCGACTCCAATCGTTTGTTGCTGCGCCGCCGGCCAGAGCCGGTTTCGGCATCTGCTGGAGCACTAGGCAACGAAACCGTGCTCACATCAGCAGCGTCGAGATCAACAACCGAGAGCTCTCCATCACCGTTCGCTTTCACAATTACGGCCGAGGCCTCGGCACCGCGCCCTCGGGCAACCGAGAGATAAGCATGATGAGATTCAGGATTAACGGCTAGGTCAATGATTCTAATAGCGTCAGGGCTAGTGCCCAATAGGCCCGCAATTTTTCCATTAATCCCACTGATATTTACCTTATCGTTCGCACTTCCAGCAGAATCGCCGGTTTTCAGCGATACAAGAGCAGCCGCTTTCGGATCCGCCACTATGAGCACGCCCCCCGGGGCAAACGCTAGAGGCCCTGCTGATTGCAATACTTTAGCACCATTCGCAACAATGAGGCTACTCGTCCCTATCAAAATGGCCGCAAAATGAGCCCTTAGTCTGGATTTCTTCATGATATTACTCGCTCACCCCGACAAAGCCCCGAGCCCGAACAGGCAAACCGGTCGCTTAAGAAGGTTTTATTGATCTTGAAAACAATAAGACTCCAATGATTCCAAATCGGTTTCACTCTATCTGGGGAAACATTCGCCAGCGTGAGGATGAAAGACCGTGACGAAATTTTTTCGCGATGGACGCCCCCCTCGAAGAATGCTAGTTCTAGGGCTTAGAAGATGCCTGAAATTGACTTCAAACAAAAGCTACGTGCTGTCGAGGATGTCCTTTTGAGAGAACTCGACGGTGAAGCGGTGATCCTCCATTTGGGAGATGAGTCCTATTACGGCCTAAACGAATCTGGCACCCGCATGTGGCAGGCATTGACGAGCTCCGAGTCAATTGAAGTCGCATACAACGCGCTGCTCGACGAATTCGACGTGGATGCAACCACGCTCAAAAAGGACGTTGAAACACTCGTCAGTTCGATGCTTCAGAAAAAAATGGTCACTTTGAGCTAGTCTCATTATCGCCGATGGAGCTATGAGTCGGCTAGAAACACTCGCAACCTACGTAGCGGCAAGCGTCCTCCTCCCGACCGTAGCGTTGAGCCTAAGACTGATCGGCCTCAAGCGGACCTGTCACCTCTTTAGCGTGCCCTTGATTCGCGCACAGCAAGCGGACTCGTTAGGCAAAGAGCAGCAGAAAGACGCTGAACAACGATTTTTGATCGTGCACCGTGTCTCGCGACGGATCCCGCTCTCACTTCAATGCCTCCCCCGCTCCATCGTTTTGTGCTCGTTACTCTCTTGGGCGAAGATTGATGCGGTAGTACGCATCAGCGTCAAACGCGAGGCCCAAGATCTAGAGGCTCACGCATGGGTGGAGTGCTCGAACGCGGTCCTAGGAGAAGCACCTCCTGAGAAACAAGGACTCCACGTGTTTTCCTAGGTAGGAGCGATGATGACTGGTATCGCCGGCCTGCTCTCCCTTAATGGGCAAGAAAGCAGTAAGGAAAATGTAGGGGCGCTTCTTCAAGGCATGTCCCATCGCGGGACGATTCAAGAACTCATCGCTCCAGCAGCAACGCTCGCTCTGGGCATCTGTTCGAATCAAAGCATCACTCGCTCGCTACACGCGGCACAGCAATCCGTGATTCTGTTGGATGGGGCTATCCATGGAGGATTGCCTGAGTCGCTCCAAAATTGCAACGAACGGTCAAAACCGTCTACTTCTAATGAGGCACGAACGCTCCTAGAGGCGTTCCGAGAAGGTCGCCATCGAATTCTTGACGACTTGGTGGGAGACTTCGCCTTTGCTATCTGGGACCATGACCGACAGGAACTAACCCTAGCGAGAGATGCCTTCGGAACGAGACCCATTTTTTTCTACAAAGATCGCAAGCGAATCGTCTTCGCATCCGAGGTTAAAGGCCTACTAAATCTCCCTTGGATTTCAACCGGACTCAATCGGGAACGAGTCGCTGACTATCTACTAGGATCCCTCGAAGGAATCAATAAGCACGCCACGTTTCACGAGAATATCTACCGAGTTCCGGCAGGAAGTTACCTAACCATTTGTAACCGAAGCGTCGCTACTCATCCCTATTGGAAGCCTAGCACCGATGTCACTGAACACCTCGATGACACCGATTCAATCGCTACCTTTGCAAGCACCTTTCGCACCGCCGTCGAGTGTCGATACCAAGCCCCCGCGCAAACCGGGATTCTCCTAAGTGGAGGCATCGACTCCTGTTCAATCGTTGGCAGTGCCAGAGACATGGTTTCATCACCCGTAAACACCTTTTCTCTTATATCAGGAGCGCACGACCCAGACTGCGATGAGAGTCACTCAGTCGCACTCATGCAATCCATGGGCCATTTGAACGCCAGGAACCTCTCGCCGGACGAGGTTTCCAAGGTCGCACCCACGATCCCATCTTTTGTAGCAAGAATTGATAACCCCTTCACCGCGAGCCTCCTCGCAGGCCCCGTCCCTCTCTACGCCATGGCTCAGGCCGAGGGATTAGAGGCTGTTCTCGACGGGGTCGACGGAGATGTCGTCACGTCCTTAACTGGCAATCATCATTGGTTTCTAGCGAACGAATTCGGAATCAAGACCGGACTTCGTGAATTAGTGAATGAAGCTGCCTACTATGAAAGTAACGCTGAGTTACCGAAAGCTATCACCCGTTTTTTATTTCGAAGACTTGCCAATGGACTGATCTCGAGATCCAACCCCATCCGCTCACTTTTCCGCAGACGCCAGGGGAGCCGCACCGGCCAGAATGATATTACCAATTCACCAATAAAGAACTCCTTCGCCAAAGAGACTCATGTTCTGGACCGATTCCGGCAGCAACATGAGAATGAACATCCCAACTATCCGGACACGATTAGAAAAGCGTGCCAGCAAACCCTCACTGCTCCGTACATCGTGGCTGCAATAGAACGCTACGAGGAGGCAGCCGCGAGCTTTGGATTGACCGCTTCCCACCCATTCATGGACCGAAGACTAGTCGAATTCTGCCTTCGCATTCCCTGGAACTTCCGAATCCATCACGGGCAACCTAAATGGATTCTACGCCAAGCGATGAAACCGGTCCTCCCAAAGGAAATCTATGCCCAATATAAAATCGCTAACATCGGGCATTGGTTCATTCATGAAATACTTCGAGACTACTTGCGGCAAAACCCAGCGCCATCTAGCAGGACTCTTGAAACCCTTGAGGACTTCGTCGAGATCGACGAACTGAAGCAACGTTGGAGAACAGCCGGGGAAAACCCAGAAGAAGCAAACGATGATCTGCTTTCCTCATCCATCATCCTTAGCGAATGGCTTCAACAGCATTTTTAGAGAACCGTCAGGTCTCCGTCATCGCTGCGTGAATCACTTCAAGAACCGACTCTTTGGAGCACCGCTTCTTCTCTAAACTAAAAACTCCGTCATTCAATCGGGGAATCGTGATCTGAGAAACAATCGACTCTTCACCCGCAACAAAAAGCACTCCTTGATCCCCGGATGACTCGGTCACGATGAGACTGGAGCACGTTCGCTTGTCACGAACTCGAGCGGCATTCAATGCGCTCAGTATCTCAGAACGACGCTGTAGCACGCCATGAATATCGTTATCTTCGATTGCCGAGACAATGACAACTTTCTCCGACCGCTCAGAAACCAAGGCCTTTTGATCCTGCTCGATAATCTCAACGGCACTCCGGCCTGCCAACGCTGAATTCACACCATTTAGAAGGTGCTCAAGACAATGCACAAGGAACGGGAGCAATTGCTTCTTTCGCGAGACAACGCCGTGTAGTTCAAACACGCCAGTCTCAACTTCGGGATAATGAATTCGATCCAGGTATTCTTGATCGCCAGCAACGAGAAGAAGGGACGTTTGCCGAACAACATCTGTGATTAGAAGACTCGAAAACAGATAGCTATTAGTTGCCCGATAAGATTCCAACGCATCAACCACTGCCTTACGTTTCTCCCAAAATTGTTTAAAACCGATTTCCTCAATCTGCGCCACACTGAAGCGCCGCCCCCCTTCAGAGTATTCCTTGCAATCAGCCGTAATCGCATCCTCCGCTCGGCGCCCTGTCAAAACAGAGCCCGAGCTAAAGAGTTGTTCGGTGAACTCATCTGGGTTGATTCCCGTGATTGATGCCAACTTCGCTAGAATCGTCGCATCAACCTCAGTTGTCGTGGGTGAAGTTAGGTTGAGAGTATCCGAAACCAACCCAGCCAGCAGCAAACTCGCAATCTCTTTGGCCAAGGGCAATTGGTAGGTAAAGAACAAATCAGCTACAATGGTACTCGTTGATCCGACCGGGCGATTCATGAATAACATTGGCTGATGTGAAGTGAACGCTCCTATCCGATGATGGTCAATGATCTCGATAATCTCAACCTGCCCGGCTCCTTTCACCGCTTGATTCAGCTCATTGTGGTCAACCAGGATCAATTTCCGATCAACCGGCTTTAGGAGATCCGTTTTGGATAGCACGCCCACCACCCGTTCATAAGCATCAAGAACCGGGAAGGCCTGAAATTGGGACGAAACCGCCAGATCACGAATGGAAGAAATCGACTCATCCTCCCGAAAACTCAAGAAATGTTCGTGCTTCATATGCTCAACCCCAACCGCGGAGCGACAGAACATCACTGTCGTCGCCGAATCATGAGGCGAAACCAACATGCATACTTCGTTCTTTTGAGCATACTCAATAACATCTTGGTCTACTTCGAGATCGCCCGTCGTGATAACAGCCCGCACCCGGTGACGGATCGCCAATTCTTGAATATCTCGACGATCCCCGACGACGACGATTACCTTCTCTCGCGGGTAATTGGGCAATCGATCAGCGAATGAATTGGCGCTCATCGCTCCAACCATTAGGAGCAAATCCTCCTCAACGTCACCGTTGATATCAAACAAGAGCTTTGCATCCAGATTCCTCGCTAGTGTCCGAATACTCGCCACCACTCGCCGCGAACTGAAATCGCGATCTCTCGCAGAAAGCAGAAATTTCCCCATTTTGAAGACCGAGATCAGCCCCCGGCAAAAACGATCTTCATCGACAATCGGAAGCACCCGAATATTTCCCTGCTCCATCATCGTAAGCGCCTCAGCAGCCGTCGCATTGGGGGGAATCGACGAGACAGAGTGCTGCATGACATCTCTAACCTTAGGCGAGACATCGGGAACGAATCGGGGAGGGGCCACGCCAAAGGTCCGCAGCACAAAATTGATCCGATCGTTGATATCACCACAACGAGCTGCCACCACGTTCTTAACCCCCATCAAGCGCTTAAACTCGGCATAACCGATTGCCGAGCAGATCGAGTCGGTATCGGGATTCCGATGCCCCATGACGAGAATTTCACTCACGACAAGATCTCCCGACCTATTTCTTCCATATAACCCATTCCTCCACCAGTCCAGGCCAAGTCCGAAACTTAGTCAAGAATCCGATCGAACAGTTCTCGGCTAGCAATCAAGGGAGCAAAGAAGAGTTCAGAGGCTCAGACCAATATCGCCAAAGGACTCCTCTCCCCTCCAAGAAACGTTTCAAATCCATGATAGCCTTGGCTATCATGGCAACTTAGTCTATCCTGCTCAACGAAATGACGGTTTCCACTAGTGTAGTCCTATCTCGAGAAGTGACAGCCATCGCCATTCCAGCAGGCACCCCTGAGGTTCTACTGGAAGGCACGGAGGTCCATATCACCCAGGAACTGGGCGGCACATATACCATCCACGCAGGAGGACTCCTCTACCGAGTTGACGGCAAAGACGCCGATGCCCTGGGGCGTGTCCCGAAATCTGACGATTCGGAGGAAGCCCCACACACCGGAGAGCTCGACGACGAGATGATTTGGGAAAAACTCAAGACCTGCTTTGACCCAGAAATCCCCGTGAACATCGTCGACCTCGGGCTTGTCTATGATATGGCAAAGGAGAAACTCCCAAGCGGCAAATTTAAGATTTTCGTTAAGATGACGCTCACGGCTCCAGGTTGCGGCATGGGCGATGTCATCGCGGCTGATGCTCGTCAAAAGGTTCTCTCCATTTCTGCCGTGGATGATGCCCTGGTTGAGATCGTTTGGGATCCACCCTGGCACCAATCAATGATCACTGAACACGGCCGCCAAGCCCTTGGACTCGAATAGCACCACATTACGAGCAAACGAGACAATGCCTGACAGCGAGCAAACAGCGGCGATAGAAAAAATCAAAGAGGCCTGTGGAGAAATTGCCCGGGGAATGATGAAGATTACGCCTGCCGTACCGGCTCTCGGCGATAAATCTGTCGAGACCAAGGTTTTTGAAACACTCTACGAATTGACAAAGAACGTCGAGACCATCAAAAAGCAAGTGGGAAAAATAGGCAAGGACGACGCCTCGACACTCCTCTAAGGGAGTAGATCTTCCAACGAAATTGCTCTCTACTTTCCCAGCCCTCTTAATCATTGGAGCCGCGTCGTCGCTAAGCTTTATTTTCGCCCTGGCAGAGTCCTCACTCTTTTCTCTGTCCCATTGGCAAACCAAGCGTCTCGCTGAGCAGTCTCCAAGACTCGCCTCGCTTTTTTCCCTGCTCATCAACCAGCCTCAGGATTTACTGGCAACGATCGTACTCGGAAACACCTTGGCCAATGCAAGTATTGGTGCCGTCAGCATACTCATGGTTATCCGATCCGAGTGGCTGGCTTGGGTCACCTTCCCAGCGACTGGACTTCTACTCTTGCTCGGATGCGAGATCATCCCGAAAACAATCGCCGTCAGACTTCCAGAACGCTGGGCGATTTCACTTCTTCGACCGGTCGCATGGTTTCAGAAATTTCTTCGCCCCATACACCGTATCGCTCAAACAACCAACGAGACCATCCTTCGAATGGTAATTCCAAGCTCGGTCAAGCGCCAAACTCAAACAACCGAGGAAGATTATCATGAACCTGTCTCTTATACACATCTCCGAGCCCACGAGACCTCTCTACATCTC
>CAJXVR010000160.1 GCA_913061285.1 uncultured Verrucomicrobiota bacterium
ACAAAGTCCTGGGCTTGCGTAAAACCAAACCCGACGCTTAATTCCTCGCCGGCCTTTGGGCCTAGTATGGCGTCCCATCAATAGCCCTATCGTTTGGTAACGTGGGGTTTGTTTTGTTGATCGGCAAATCGAGGAATTGCCTATCTATAAGCCTCGACTTTGTATGGTTTTCTGACTTCCGATTAGTCAATGCTCGTTACGAATATACTTCGTAACGAGTTTTTTTTTGTAGTTGTGTCGCTGTGGTCTCCTCGTTTTAGCGATTGTTCGGTGGCGAAGTTTGGTTTTCGTTGGATCGATAGCGGTGTTCGCGGAAAGGAATCAAAGGTTGTGATGAGGCTTTGAGTCGATGCAGAAACTGTAATCTATTCCGAGCTGAGGGTCCCGGGCGATGGGTATCTCCAGACGCGGTCCCAGACGGTGTTTCCGAGATTTATAAGATCTGGATTATTTTCACTTTTGAAATTAAGTGATGGGTTCTTCACGAATATGGGAGTGAGAAGGTAGCGGTTGTTAGGGGTTCGGTGGTAACTGATTTGGGATCGAAGCCGTTTTAGATTCTCGATGTTCGATTGTTGTGGCTCTATTTGGAGAGCTGAGAGTGACTCAGGATAACGACCATGCTCGATCCAAGCCTGTTCAAGGGCGCAGGCGATTCTTGCCTGCTCGATTGTGAATCGAGAATTGGGCAAACCGGTTTCTAGATCGGCCCGGTGTTGCTGTAATTTCGGGATGACAAACAAGGTGTTTGCGGGATCCGTTGACTTGGGCAAATAGGTCTTTGTGCCGGAGGGAGGAAAGAACCATCGGTAGGTTAATACCTGAGTTTGGTAACTCCAACCTTTTGGGTGAAACTGCCAAAGGATCCCTATCCAGAGAAGCACACCGCGGTCACGTTGAAGGAGTTCTCGGTAGTTTGTTTTCAGATTGCGTAGAGAGTAGGCGTCGTCGATTTCGTTCCAAAGATCCATTTCAAGGAGCGCTGTGCTCGTGCGTAGTCTCTCAGTCTCGGCATCGAGATCGATCTGGCCTAGGGCTGTGGAAAATTGGTCAAGGTGCTCTCGTGCCCATTTTCTGTCGGCAAGCCCTTCCCATAGCGGCTGAAAGAGAACAAAGAGCCATCCAAGACGTCGGAGCTGTGTGTGTATCGATGGTTCAAGTCGGACGGTGTCAATCAGACGCATTCCAAGGAGGATATCTCTCGCGGCCAACTTGCTTTCATTGAGAGCGAGATTGGCTGAGCTTCGGAGGGCGAGAACGGAGACAAGGTTCGCCAGGACTTGATCTCGTTCGGCGGCGAGCCCTTCGACCATCCAGCCTCGACTGAAATCGAGGTTCCAGCGGCTCTTTGGGCAGTTCTGACATGCCTCGAGAAGCTCATTGATGAGTGATGAATGAGGCTTTAGGTACGTTAGGATTTGTTCAGTGGGCGAACCTTTGCTGCCAGTGTTTGTCTTGCTTGCCTGTTCGTGACTTGATGGGGCATCTAACTCTTGTTCGAAGAGTCGAACCCAGAAGTCGAAGTCGGTGGTCTGATTCGAGTACCATGGATTCGATAGTCTTGAATACCACGGGTTGGTCCTTCTTTTTTCGGAAGAGGGTAGTTTGACTGAGCGGATTCGATCGAGTTCTTCGGAAGGGGAGATCTCCCGAAAGTCGCCGAGAATCAGGCTAGCATTCTCATTGCCGCTAATCAACGATGCAAGCAGAGGGGTGGCACAGAGATTCTCGGCATCGTCGATGATGGGAGGAGCGAGTGATCCCACGTCGAGCGAACGATTTGATTGCTCGACTTCTTTGAGTAGTGACGCATAGGCCCATTTGCCGCGCCATAATTCAATGGAGTAAAAGAGTGTCACGAGTGATACCCAGGTAATAAGGCTCCATCCGTAGAGGCGACTTGCTTGGCGCCATGGAAGGAATCTAATGCCGTGATGCTGAAAGATCTGAATTCTAAGTATGGCGGTCGTCAGAATTGGAGTGAGGAGCAGGGCTCCGTAAAAGGGACTGAGCCAGTGGAGATAATTAAGAAGTAGAGCGAGCACGAACCACGTGGCGACAAACACGAGGGGGACGATCCATCGGATGGATGGAAAGGAAACTTCGAGGTTCGGTGAGGTCTGTTTGGTGATCATGCTTCGACGACGATGCGGTTGGTTGTTGTGTTCTTATGGCTTCGCGGGCCGAGGGCAGGCGGGATGGGGTTAGTGCTCTTTGGTCGGCTTGGGAGACGCTTCGCAGAATGGGATCCTGCCCCGAAAAAAGCTCGCTCGACGGCCGCGATTTGTGCGGGCGTGTGTGGGCCTGCGTTGTTCTTCCTGATATGTGCCGTGCTTCTAAGATTAGGGGGAGCTGTGAGATTGAGAAGGCCGATCAGAATCCAAATGACCCCGAGTCCCAATTTGGGTCGCTGCATTAAAAGTGGAATTAGGGTCTCCAATAACGAGAGCAGTTTGCTTTGTGCCGATGTTTCATCTTTGATGCTTGAAAGGATTTCGCGGCGCCAGTGCTTGGGGGCGCCTTTCAAGGGGTGTTGCCTTAGGTGGCGTTCAAATTCGTCGTTCATAGGATCTCGTTGTAGAGAGGACGCAGTAGGGCACGAAGTTTGTCTCTGCCATAGCGATATCGGCTCGCGGCTGTATTTGGTGAAATCTCAAGGGATTGAGCGATCTCCTCGAAGGTGAACTGTTCCCACAGCTTTAGATGTACGACAGCTCGTTGTTCCGGAGGTAGGGATTGCAGCCCATCGGCGAGTGCCTGCCTAAAGGCCGATTCATCGGGGTCAGGTGTGCCAGCGAAGGGGTCAGTATTCTGTTCCGCGTAGCGGTTTCGGTTTCGGTGAGCCGTTTGCTGTCGCCGGATCAGATCAATCGCCTGGCGGTGTGCGAGGCGTATTAGAAACGCGCGCTCGTTCAGTACTCCGTCAAGGAGCTGTGGCCGTCGCGCGATCTTTCTAAAGATCTCTTGAATCGAGTCGAAGGTGAGATCTTCGTCCCTTGAGAAACTAATCAGAAAGGCGTAGAGCGCATCGCTGTGCCGGTCATAGATTTCCTCAAGGTTTTGATTGCTATCCATCCGTTAATTAAATGACGCATGAGAGTGGGGTTTTTGTCTATTGTTTCCCGACTCGGCTTTGTCTTGCTAATGGTTGGCCACGTCAGGGCTCGTATCGGCCTGAATTGAAGATTGCTCGGATGGCGGTCAGAGGCCATGATGATAGGGTGGAAATTCTATTATGACGGGTGTCGATGTTCTCACCGAAATAGTGATCGAACGCCCAATTGCGGAGGTCAGTGAATACTCAGCGAATCCTGACAATGGGCCGCAGTGGTACGTTAATATTAAGTCGGTCGAATGGAAAACATTGCGTCCAGCGGAATTGGGTTCTCAGATTGCCTTTGTTGCTGAATTCCTAGGACGACGTTTAGAATACACCTATGAGATTGTCGAACTGATCCCTGGGAAAAGCCTGATCATGCGAACCGCTGAAGGGCCCTTTCCGATGGAGACAAGCTATCGCTGGGAGGCAGTCTCTCAAAGGGCTACTCGGATGTCTTTGAGGAACCGTGGCCGGCCTTCTGGTTTCTCGGTTCTTATGACCCCCTTGATGATCTTAATGATGCGCCGCGCAAACCAGAAGGATCTCCAAAGACTGAAGACACTTCTGGAGGCGCCCGCTTGAATGCCTGAGGAATGGCGGTTCCGTCCGGTTAAAAGCCTGTAGTGCTCGTCGCGTTGGTTGGGTGCTGACAAGTTTTCAGAAAGGCGACAATGTCGGCGATTTGTTCGTTGCCAAGCATGGGGTAGATGGATGGCATTGCTGACTGATTCAGTTTCTCTCGTCGTGTGATGTTGTTCTTGGGAATGGTTTGGAGGGTGCCATCCTGCCTCACCAAGACGATCTCGGATGCCGTTTCTTCCATGATGGCGCCCAAGCTTGATTCATTGCGGGATTCGATGAGTTGGAGCTGGAATCCTTCAGTGATCGCCGCACTCGGCAATAAGATCGACTCGATAATGACTGATTGATCCGCTCGTGAGCCAATGCTTGAAAGGTCTGGAGCATAGTTATTTCCTCGGCCTTGAATCCGATGACACATCACGCACCCCGTGGCTCCTGTTTCGCTGAAAAACAGTTCTCGGCCCCGATCGGCACTCGCATCCTCGAGTTGATTGATCACTCCATCAAGATTGGCTTGATAGCTAGGGTTTAAGGTGACTTCGATGGCAAGCTTATCGCTCATGAGCATGAGCCCTTGATAGAGGCGAGGATCGGGGTCGTTCGCGATCGAGTGAATCAAGTCGTTGATTGACGCACTCCCGGAGAGAACGGTGGCTTCGATCTTTGAAAGTGCGGTAAGAACTCTCGACTGTGCTCGGATATTCTCGGTGGCTTCGAATTGTTGGATGAAAACCTGATCCCAGCCCGAGTTTGGAGTCCAGTCTTGATTGAATCGAAGGCGAGCTAGGGTCTCAATGGCGGCGGGTGCCGAGGTAGAGTTTGGGTTTTCTCGGAGTTGATCGAGAAGGAAATCGGCGATCTCTGCCGCCGATTCGCGAGCTCCGTTCGAGAGGGTGATGAATCCTTGAATAGCCCCTTGGGATAGAGGTGTGGTTCCTGCAAGCGCGGTCCAGAGTATCGGCTTCGCTTTGGATTCCCGTGATAGGGTTCGGAGAACGTTCGCTCGTTCTTGGTCGGTTGCCAGTGTTTGATAAAAGCTGAAGACTTGATCCCATTCATCCGCCTCTTCGTAGGTAGCGCGGGAGAGCATGGTTAGGAAAAGGTGCCGCAGTTTCGAAGAGGAGGCAGATCGCGCTCGCTCGATAATTTCAGAGACCGAAATGGACTGTTCTTGTTCGATTCTCGATTGCTCGTTCGGCATTTTCTTTGGTGGGCTTGGGTTTAGCGCCCAAGTGGTAATCCATTGCTGGATCTGAGGATCTGCATCTCTCTCAGCGATCTTGAGCGCTTCTTCCAAGGAGATATCGAAACGCTCGAACAGTCCTAGTAGGGCGGCAAGCCGAACGGCAGGTCGCTCGTCGTTCAGAAGCGTTTTTCGATAGCTGACCTCAGTGAGATCTCGGAGCGCTCCCCAGGCCGCGTAGAAGTTGAGTCGATCTGTCTCGTGGGGAATCCAATCGATGATCTGGCTGACGAGCTGGGTTTGTTTCGCTTGCCAAATCGCTTGAATCGCCTCGTGACGAAGACGGGGAGTGGGGTCTCTTAGTATTGTCGTGACAATCTCCGGGAGTGGTTTGGATTGGTCGCCGTCTCGGATCCAATTCGCCATTATCCGCAGGGCCTGGGTGCGTAGATTAAGCGTCGCCCGATCGTTCGCTGCCAAGTTGGCGAGCCAAGATCCCGTGACCGGATCCGTTGCGCCCATTTGACCAAGCGCCCAAATGCCCCAGGTCTGTTGCCCGGTGGAAAGATCGCCGTGCTCAAGAGCGGCGATGAGAGCATCGCGATTCTTAAGGCCTCGGCGAACGATTTCGTCTTGAGCGTTGACTCTCCAGACAGGGATCTTGTCTTGGTCGAGATCTTCGAGAAGTTGAGCCAGTGTCCATTCGCTATAAGGGAGGTGATGTTTTTGGGCGAACCATTCTGAACGATGGGGGAGAGGGCGTTTTTGGTGGTGGATGCGATAGACCCAGCTGCCTTCTTCACCAGGTTGGTAGTGGTAGTCGCCGCCCCAACCGCAGATGTAGATTGAACCGTCAGGCCCCATTTCCATGTCGGTGGGCCGGAACAAAGCTTCCCCTCGAGAGGCAAAGCCTTCCCACTTTCCGTTTGTTGGCATGCGGAGCGCTCCATCCCAGGTGGGGCGATAGACGTAAGTGCCGTGCATCCAGTCGTTGATGAAGAAGGCGTTCTGATAAGATTCAGGGAAGTGTTGATGGGCATAGTAGAGTACCCCTGTCCCGGATCCGTGAAAGACGGGCCCACTGATGGGAGCGGTAGGGAGGTGGTCTTCTCCTGTCCAATGATTGCTATAGGGATGTCCCCAGCCGAAATGGGTGCCGAAAACGGGCGCAATGATACGGTCCCCTTGGTTCTGGTCGTTGTCGGTGCCGAGCCAATTGAATTCATCATCCAAGGTGATATCCCAGGGATTGCGTAGCCCGCGTGAAACGATCTCTAGATTGGCTCCAAGGGGATCACATCGAAGCACGCCGCCTTCACGTCCCCAGTCGTCATTGGAGCTATGGTAGGACTTCTTGTAGGTGAATTGGGTGTAGGTTTTAGGGGGATAGGAATCAGGGGCTCCTGGAGGGTGAGCCACATCCCAAAGCTCGCGAAAGGCCTTAGGAGCGACTCCGGGAAACTTGTCGGGCTGATTGTGTCCTTTCGAGTTGCCTTTCGACATGTAGAGTTTGCCGTCGGGTGCCCAGTTGAGACCATGGAGCGCATGCTCTCGGTTGCCTAAGTCAGTATAGACGATCACATATTCATCGGCTTCGTCATCCCCGTCTAAATCTCGTGCGACGGTGAGCTCGGGGGCATTGGCGACGTAGAGATCTTTCCCTTTCCATGCGAGCCCTTGGACGCTGTTGAAGCCGCGGGCAAACTGTTTGGCTTCGTCGGCCACACCGTCATCGTCGCGATCGACGAGAATGTAGACACTATCGGTCGGAAAGGTGGCGTGGTGGTGGGGATACTGAGGCCCCTGTCCTAAGGTCAATCGGCCCTTGGCGTCAAAGCAGATAGCGGTCGGTTTAAAAACAAGGGGTTCGCGGCCGTAGGCGGTGACGGCGAATCCGTCAGGGACTTGGGGGAGCTGTTTTGCTGTGGGTTGCGCGTTTTTTTTTACGGGCGAGTCCACAGATTTCAAGGTGTCGACAAATTGTTGGTAAACGGCTTGGCGGTTCAGTTCGCTTTCATTTGTGTGTGAGTGGATGAAGACGCCGTAGCGCAGTCGAAAGGGGCTGTTTGCGGGAACCAGCTTGCTTTGGCGTTTCTTGCCATTGCCATTGAGTTCGCTTTCTCCGAAGGCATTGGCAACGAGCAGCCCCGTGCTGACCGCGTGCCACCAGGGTTTTCGAAAATTGCCTGGGTCTGACATGAGCATCATTCCAACATACTTGTCTTTGAATGGGCCGCTGTAGTCTGCCCATTCCGATGGCGTTGTTCGGATGGTTTTGAGGTGGGTGCTTCCTTGTGCATTGAGAATCTTACTTGCTGGATTGCGGTCGGTGGCAAGGTCGCTTTGCACGCGAAAAGCCAGTCCCATTTCTTCTTGGTCCCCGAGCCAATAGGCCTCGTCTTTGGCGAGGAAGGTGCTCTCAGCAATCAGCAAGATACCGTGCTCACGTCTCAGAAAGGTGTAGTGGCAGATTTGTTCGACGAATACTTCGTCACTGGCATTTTTTAGGAGTTGGTTTTTGACGGCAAACATGGCGCGTTGTCGTCCTCCGGTCGGGCCCGCGACGAATTCGCCTCCAATTACTTTGGCCTTCATACGCCAGTAGTCATTGGTGGCCACGTCGCCGAAGCCCCACCAAATCCCGGGATGATAGGTTTCGTGATCCTGGTAGTCTTTCGGTTGAGGTGGGTGGTTGCGAGAAACTTGGATGCCATCGAGTGTCCGGAGATGCTTGAAATAGGGGCGCGTCGTTCGACTGTCGTCCCAGACGTAGGTGGCGATGGGATTGTCATCGAGTGTGATGTCCATGTGGCCAGCATGTTGATGAAAAGCGAACTGGGCGTTTGCTTCTGGTCCGATGGCTATGACACATGCGGCAATGCTAACGACAGAGCAGAGGTAGCGGACGGGGTTCATAGGACTAGACTAAGGAATCTTCTGCGGGCGTCAATATCGGCTTGGTCGAGAATCAAGAGTTCACGATGGGGTGGTTGCAAAGCGAATGTGAATCGCTAGAATTTGCCGATGAATGACAGTCGATGGCGATACCGAATCTTGTTGCTTGTTGGGCTTATTGGACTAATCGGGCCGATAGGAATCTTGGTTGATGCTGCGGTGGGGCCGCGGTTCAATGAGATTCAAGTGATCGGGACGCATAACTCCTATCACATCGCACCTGAGCCGGCGATGATGACCTTTATCGAGCAAGCGGGAGCGGGGAGTGCGGCATCGATCGATTACTCGCACCGACCTCTTTGGGAGCAGTTCGCGATTCTCGGGGTAAGGCAAATTGAATTGGATGTGTATGCCGATCCCAAAGGAGGTCACTATTCGCGACCGCTTGGTCGGACCTTGGTAAACGCGGCGGATCTGGAGCCGCTTGATCCTGAAGGGCGTCTCCTAGAACCAGGTCTTAAAGTATTGCATGTGAATGACTTTGACTATCGGACTCGAGTCTATACTTGGGTGGATGCTCTTCAGGAGATCCGTTCGTGGTCTAACGAGAATCCCCGTCATGTGCCGATTACAATTCTCGTGGAAGTCAAGGAGGGAGCGAATCGTCCGGGGATGGCGGCTCCCATTCCGTTTGATAAGGATCAACTAGATGGTTTGGATCGAGAAATTCGTTCAGTATTCTCTGACGACCAACTCTTGACGCCGGATGATGTCAGGGGAGATTTTACGAACTTGCGTGACGCCATCAGAGAGCAAGGTTGGCCGATGCTCGATGCCGTTCGAGGGAAAGTCTTGTTCGCCTTAGATAATGGGGGTGCGGTGCGAGATCTCTATCTAGAGGGCCATCCTTCATTGCGGGATCGAGTGTTGTTTGTCAGCGTTGAGGCCGAGCATCCAGCGGCCGCATTTATGAAGATCAATGATCCGATCGGAGGGTTCTCGAAGATACGTGAATCCGTGGGATCGGGATTTATCGTTCGGACACGTGCAGATTCGCCGACGCGTCATGCGCGTGAGAATGATACTTGGCAACGGGATATCGCCCTTCGGTCTGGAGCCCAATTCATCAGCACGGACTTCCCTGAGGCAGAAGTGCGCTTTTCAGAATATGACGTTCGTCTCCCGGGAAACTGGATCGCTCGGGCCAATCCTGTGTGTGGTAAAGCGACGCGTGGTGATCTTGATGGCGTTCAGGCTTGGATTGCTTTATCCGGGCCGCGAGCTTCGCTGCACTGGCAGAATAGCTTCTCATGGGGAAAGGTGACGTACCTGGGGGAGGAGATTCGCTTGAGTTCCGATCGGAATTTCATGATTTCTTCTCCGGTTTTGTATGATGATTTTGTTCTGGAATTAGAGGCACTGATTCCGAGTGGAAATTCAGGAATCTTCTTCCGATGTCAGCAAGGAGAGAAGAAACTCCTAGGATATCAGGCTGAAATAGATCGCTCGGAACGTCAGTATTCTGGAGGGCTTTATGACAATACAGGGCGGGGTTTCTTGGTTCCCAATCCAAAGGATGGGGCGTCCGTGATGAAGTTTCGCGAACGCCAGGGTGGCTTTAGCGCTCGGTCAGGATGGAATCGCTATCGGGTGGAGTGTTTTGGTAATCGAATAAGAGTAGCGGTTAATGGCCGATGGATTACAGATATTGAAGATGCCGCCCATAGCAAGGGGGTTATTGGGCTGCAGCATCATGGCGGTAAGGATATCTATCGCTTTCGCAATATTCGTCTTTTGCCCTTGTAGCTACTTGGTGAGTCAGAATTTTGTCGTGTTTGCCTGGCTAGTGGGGTAGGAATGACGCGTTCACCTTAATTTGTTTAATTGGTAGTAATTTATCATGAAAATACTCGCTCGTACGAATACCTGGGCCAAGGGCCTTGTTGCCGCCTTGGCTCTTAGCGCCGCTCTTCAGTCATTCGCTGGGGATTACAATCTTGGCGTTCAGACCTGGACACTTAGAAACCTGAACTTTGACCAAGTCGTCGAGTTTTGTAGCAAACATGAGATCAAGAACCTTCAGGTCATTGCTAATCACATTAATCCCAATGCCCCTGTCGCTGAGATCAAGCGTAAGAAGGCCATTCTGGATAAACACGGATTGAATGTTTACACCTTTGGCGTCGCCGGTACTTCAATGGATAAGGAAAAGAATCGCAAGCTATTCGAGTTCGCCAAGATGATGGGAATTAAGGTCATCGTGGTGGAGCCTCGCGACTATCGGATCTTGGATAACCTTGAGGAACTCGTGAAAGAGTATGATATCAAGATCGCCATCCATAACCACGGGATCAAATCGAACTACGGGAATCCAAACGTCGTTCGAAACCTGATCATGCACCGAGACCCTCGCATTGGTGTCTGTTTGGATGTGGGGTGGGTGACATCAGCGCGCTTCGACGCTGGGAAAGTTTTTAAGGATTACAAGGGGCGAGTCTATGACATTCACTTGAAAGACAAGAAAGTGAACAACACACCGAATGGTGACGTAGCCACTCCGGCTGGAATAGGTGAGGGAGATTGCAACTACAAAGGATTGTTTGCTGCCCTTCGCGAGGCAAACTATGATGGGGTGCTAGCCATCGAAACGGACAATAATCTCAAGGATCCTACCGATTTCGTGGTCAACGCGAAGAAGTTCGTGGCTGAGAACTACTAAGCGATCGGTTCGATCAATCCATACTTCGAGAGGCGTCCTTCGGGACGCCTCTTTTGCTTGTAGGCCGCATTGTGTATCGCTTGCCGGACTTCGATTAGAGCGATTGATTGAGGGAGAAATCGACCATGAGTTCAGCCGCGATTTTTTCTAGGTCGGACTGGAGTGCCTCTGTGTTCAGTGTCGAAGGAGCCGTCAATTCAGCTGTAGCCTTGAATAATGCCTCGCCGGACCAAGGAGCGGATTCGCAGCTGGATTCGAAAGACTCGACATTGATTTCGTGCGTTGCGAGCGTGCTGGCGATGCGATGAACAATGCCCTCCTGATCATTCCCTACGAGTTCTAGGGTGATGCGACGTCCCGTCTCGAGCTGCGAATGGGACGAGGCTCGATCAACGATCTGAACCGCCAAGCCCTTCGTTGTCAGTGCTTCGAGAGCCGCTTTAAACGGGGCTACTTGATCGGTTTCGATCTCGATCTTGAGAATGCCAGCGAATTGCCCCGCTAGGCGTGCCATGCGAGATTCTTCCCAATTGCCCTGATGTTGGTCGACCACAGCAGCGATTGCTTCTACCAATCCAGGTTGATCCTGGCCGATAAGGGTCATGACGACGGGTATTTTCATATTGAATCGTTAAGGAAAGGAAAATGGGCTGCTTCCTGATTGGGATCAAGGTTTGAAATGATTGATGGCAATAGTATCGACGTGGAGGTCGGATGAATTGGAACGGCGCTCTGTAGTGAACTATTTCTCTAATCGGTGTGTTTTATCCCGTCGAGGGGCAAATTGGTCTGTTAGTTGCTGCTAGATTGCTACTAGAAAGCTGGTAATTTCAACCGAATTGGGTTACTCTGATCAATCTTGAAGTAGTGAGGAGACTCTAGCAGGGAATGTTCGACTGACTTTGTTGCTTGCTTTGAAAATACAGGCTTAAATGAGACGAGGGTGATGAAGATTTCAAATAGTTTCCAGACTTGTTGTCTCTTAGTCTTGCTTGCGATTGGGGGCATGAATCGCTCAATGCAGGCTGCGACGACCTTGACGGGGGGGGCGGCCTTTGGCGCTCCCGGACAGTCCGTTTCCGTGGCGATCGATTTGTTGTCAGACGCCACCCTTGTCGGAGTTCAGCTGGATATCTCTTTTGACGCAGGGGTGTTAGAAGTGACGAGCATTGGTCGAGGAGCTATCCTGGAGCCGGGGCATGTGATTGAGTCTGCGGCGTTGGGATCGGGAAGCCATCGATTGTTGGTATACTCCAATGACAATCTTTCGATCGCCGATGGAGAAATGGTCTCTGTGAATTTCAATATCCTCCCTGCCGCTGTGATCGGACCGGCAAGTGTTGGAATTTCGTCCGTCCTATTGGCAGATCCTGCGGCTGCCGCCGTTGACGTCGATTCGATTGATGATGGTGATGTCACGGTATCCTCGGCAGTGGTTGAAGTTGTCGGGCGCCATCTCTTTTACAATGACTCAGCCTTCGACCTTACAAGCGATTCGGATGCTATCGCTACTGATAAGCAAGCGCTTCTTCCTGGCGGGCAGGCTGGGTTTGTTAACTACGCTAGTTACACACGAGGTATCAATGGGGTGATTGTTGATATTGCAGAACTGGCGAATCCCAGCAATTTAGGTGTGGGAGATTTTGATTTCAGGCGTGGCAATACTGATGATGTTGGAACTTGGGGGGCGACAGGGGTGCCTTCTGGGTTTGTGGTCAGTGAAGGGGGGGGCGCTGGGGGGGCAGATCGAGTGTTAATGACATGGGCAAATAACAATTTAGATGGCACCGAGGATCCCAATGAAGCCGTTGCGGGTGAATGGCTAGAGGTTACCGTGAAGTCGAATGCGAATACGGGCCTGTCGAGCGATAGTAAATTCTACTTTGGAAATGCCCCTGGCGAAGTAGGGAACAATTCTGGTGTGGATGCGAACGTCACCATTGCTGATGTTTTTGAAGTCTTTACGAATCAGTCTGCCAATGTGAATGCCATTAACACATTTGATCATGATCATAGTGGTGCCGTAACGATCTCGGACTTGTTTTTCACTTTTACGCATCAGGTCGCGGGAGATCAGGCACTACGGCAGATTGACCTTTCCGGAGTTGGGGCAACTTCAATTGTTCCCCTTTCGTTTGAAAGTGCAGAATTTATCAACTCGAGAGGGCTTGTGCGGATGCTTGCTGCTGAACCCGGAGATCTGAATCTTGAGCAATTACAAGCGTTGATCGAGGCTGATGCAAACAGCGAGATCGAATCGTTGCGAATATTGGAATCCGAAATTGGGGCTGGAGGAGGCGTGACAATTCGATTGCTAGTGCCGGGAGGTGAGGGCCGCTTGCTCTATTCATCGAGACTTGGCCGGACTACTTGGGAGCTAGTTCCTGAGGATTGGATCTCTACTGTTGAAGACTCTGTCTATGTAATTGAAGCCCCGTTCGATAGCGAGACAAGCTCGCGCTTCTTCAAATTCGAACCATCGGGCGCCTCAATCCGTGAATTTTGAAACGAGAATACTAGATTAGAATTGAAATTTGTGGGGTTTGGTGATTAAAAGACTTGAGATTATGAGGAATGTGGAGGCGAAGAGTGAGCGGAATGGGGTGCAGAAATCTGTATTTACACTGATGGGAGAGAGGAGATTTTGGAGCATCCTCGGCTGTACTCTTGTGATTGCGTTTTTTGGTGCCACTCCGGTACTTGGTGGTGCATCAATACTGCTTTCTACCCCGAATCCGAGTCTCAATGATGCGGCCGGTCAGGTTGTCAACGTGTCCCTCGTTAACAACGACGCCGTCCAGTATTCGATTCAAGGGGCTACGTTTGTCGCGAAGATCGGCGATGGTGTTTCTAGCGGGCCTTCGATCCAGAGCATTGATTTAATTGGGACTGGGCTCTTTTTTGCCGGCCAGGGACAAAATTCTGTGGCAGGGGGCAATGACCGAACGAAGGCGGAAACTGCGTTTAGCTTTGCAAACATCAATCTCGAAGCCTCCCAAACAGTGACCTTGGCAAAGATCACCCTCGACGCGACGGGAACCTTCGGTCAGTTTGATGTTGTTTTTGGGCAACCGAATATCCTTAATCTAAATCCTGAAGTTTCTGGTTCCAATGCGCCTGCGTTGGACTTTCAAAATGGAATGATCACGGTTGTGCCGGAGCCTGTCTCAGTCTTCGGTGCCGCGTTCGCCTGTCTCGCGGGATTCGTTTGGATCCGCCGTAAACGAAGAGCCTAAGTTGATTCGTTGCTCCGCGTTCTGTTCCCTTTCGCCGGAGAAGATCGAACGTTCGAGAATTATTGCCGGAGTATCGACTCGATGAGAAGGCGACGATCTTCGGTATCGAAGTTGCCATCGAGGTTAGCATCGGCAAATGGGAGTCGATCCGAGCTTAATACCGCCGTTTCACCAGCGAGATGACGATTCAGTTGGATGATATCATAGACGGTCGTTGCTCCGTCTCCATCAATGTCTCCCGCTAATCCGAAATCATTGCTGTTCGTCGGATCGGAAAACCGCAGAAATTCTTCTCTATTTGATGCTTGGTCTCCGTCGTAGTTTCCCGTCGGTAATACGTCATTGAGGGAGAGGATGGCATCCGCTTGATCTGCATCGATGATTCGTTGTTCGAAACGGTCATCAAGGCTATCCATGTCCGTATCAATGATTCTTTGGGGGCGGAAACTCACGGTAAGTCCTGAGAGTTGACCAAGTGTCGCGATGTATTGCCGTTGTTGGGATCCCGGGGCAATATCTAGCAGGTTGTCCTCGATTTGAAGTCCTGGGCCTGCTCCGTCTTGTAGGTGTTTGAGGGCTGCGATAGGGCTCAGGTCAGTGATTTGATTGCTGCGAAGATCTAGGCTCGTGAGGTTGATTGCGAACTGAAGTCCTTGGAGTGTTGTGATTCCTGCGTTCGAGAGCGAGAGAGTTGTAAGACTGGCAAGATCTTCGGTGCTTATGATTCCCGTGGGCTTTGAGAGCGCTGACCGAATCCCTTGTTCCAGATTGGTATCGGCGAAGGTCACTCGACAGTCGAGCACGAGTCGAACGTTGTTGAAGGTCCAAGCGCCGGTGTTGTGCGTTTGTAGTGGATTTGCTCGGAGTCGAATGCCAAGTGAAGGTTGAGCGTCGAGGATTTGTTGATTGACGCTGTCAGTCATATCGATGGCTAGGGGGCTTGTGACGCTGAGCCCCGTGGTCTCAAGTGTCGCTAACACTTCCTGGGTTGCCGTTTGATACTCTGCCACATCTGCTGTGTGGTGTTGTGTCGGAATGTATCGCTCGACATCGATCATCCCTTGAAACGGAAAATCATTGATACCTCCGAAACGCCCTCCAGCCTCGAGGACCGAGAAATGCAATGTCGCTTGGCTTGCGAGGTGTTTGTTTCTTAGATCGATCTCGGAGTGACCTCTGACTTCTTCGAGCTGTTTGCGACCGACCTCCGCGACGGCTGAGCTATCGGTGCTGGGCGCGGAATGAAAATGATCCCCTGCGTTCGTGTTTGTTGGCGAGGACGCCACGGAATAGGTTAATCCCTCGATTGATTCGCAACCTTGGATAAGGCGCACTTGGTCCATTTCGAAGAAGGCGGGGCCTTTAGCAGCTTCGGGAACGTTCCATTCGAATCGAATGGTGACGGCGTCGCCTGCCGTGTTGTTGAGAGGGACTATGGCCGTTTGCAGATCCGTGTTTGGTTGACTGCTTAGTCCCGTGGACAGAATCGTTTGACTTACCATGGGGGTGCCTCCGGCGGTTGGCTCGACGATCACTCGGAAGGTTTTTGGAGCCGTTGGAGGTGCGCTAGTCGAGAAACTCCAGCCTGCTCGGTAACTGAGGATGAGGCTGAGATTGGGTGTTCCCAGGGTCGTTTGCTGACTGAGCTGAAGCGTGCTTGCGGATTGGGCCTCGAACCCGTGCGCAAAGGCAAAATGGCCACTCGTGGGTTGGATGGTCGAAAAGGGGAGGAGCGGCGAGATGACGGTTGTTCCGATCGTTGCTGCAGCCGCGGTCTGTGGGCTTGAGAAATCGGTGAGGGTCCAGCCAGTCAGATTCCCCGTTTCGAAACTGCCGTTGTTGACGAATTCCTCCTCGAATCTCGTGTGTCGGTAGTCGAGCCTTACGGAGCCGGTGGCTCCTCCTGAACCTGCAACTGCGATTCGATAGGTTTCCCCTGCCTGAACGAGGACTGAGAGGTCGCTTTGCAGAAAGATCGAACTGTTTTGGGCGTTGTTGTTATTAGCCAGTAGGCTAAGTGCGTTGACGGCTGAACCGGTGTAGACTGCGAGGGTCGTATCAAAATCACTGCCGAAGCTTTTCACTCGCAATGCCCCAGACGTCGGAGCTTGCCACTGCCACCAAGTAGAGTGAAGCGGTGTCGAAACTCCGGCATGATTCGGCTCTCCCGTCTCGCCACTACTGCTCTGGGTGTATCCGATTGCTGAGCCCTCCGTGCCAGGTAGATTAATAGCGTTGACGAAGTTGTCGTTCGAAGGAGCTGCGCCTGCAGTGGCAATCTGGAGGGGCACGGAGCGACTCAATTCATTGCCAACGGCGTTGCTCACTTCGGCGGAATATTGGCCGGCGTCAGAGCTGGTGAGGGTGTTTAATTGCAGCGATCGTGTGGTTGCTCCGGAGATTGGAATGCCATTCTTGAACCACTGAATGGAGCGGGGCGTTGCGCCGTCGACTTCGATGTCTAGGGCGGTGTTGCTTCCGGCACTCGCTGTGCTCGTGCTGGGTTGCGCAATTATTTGGGCGTGCCCTGTGGGAGCCAGCACTTGGGGATAGTTGAGCACAATGGTTCCTTGTTGGGCGTTAAATCCATCGACTTGAATTTGATACTCGATGCCTGCGCTTGCGACGAATTTCGTTTGACTTGCCGTTGTTGAGCCATCGTCGTCGTTGCTAGCGATTAGTTCAAGCTGGCTGAGAGATGTGCCGCGATAGATTGCAAGTGTTGTGTCGAAATTGCTGCCAGCCGTGTTGATCGACGCGACGCCATCTGACGGAGCGATCCAGCTCCACCATACCGTGGAACCTCCTTGTCCGACCGAAGTTGGGGGATTTAGAGGTTCGCTGTTTTCCTGGGAGGATGCAACATTGCTACCGCTCGTACTCGTTGACGATTCGGGGAGAAGAATGCGGTTCGCAAAGTGATCGTTCTGCGGTGGGGGAATCACTGCGACGGTGGCCGTGACCGTTCTCGTGTTTTTGCCACTTGCTTGTGCCGTCACTGAGAGGACGGTTGAGGTGACCCCAAGGGGAGCGGTGAGAGTGCCCACGTACTGTCCGTCGTTCGCGGCCGGGTCAGGCGCGATACCATCATCTTTGAGGGCGACGGGTGTCGCTGCGGCGCTGAGATCCTGTCTCTTATACACATCTCCGAGCCCACGAGACCTCTCTACATCTCGT
>CAJXVR010000161.1 GCA_913061285.1 uncultured Verrucomicrobiota bacterium
ACTCTGAGAATCGACATCGAGGACGGTCATGTGCGCCAAATAAATCTGGGAGGATCCGAAGGCGACCGCATCGTTTTCAGCGGAGGTTTCACTGTTAGGTTGAATGCCACGTCGAAAGAAGGTTGCTTGATAGCCAAAACGGCGTGTGCGATCAGTGTTCCAAAGATGCCCGGTGAGATACCACCATTCGATCTTGAACTCGGGATGGCTTCCGTGGTCTCGGGGGAACTCAAATGAGTAACCTGCTTCAGCCCAACGGAATCCTTCACTGTCACGGGTCGCCGCTTGTCCCGGAGAGAGGGAAAGCAGGAGGACCAAGAGCCAGTACGACATAGTCTCGGTTAAGGCGCGCGTGGTGCATTGACCCATTGGCTGTGCTTTCATTGGAAACTATTCTTCTCGGTCTGATGGCAGCGTAGCCGAGCGATGTCCGACTGCGTATGATACCAGCGACCCAATCGCCAGCACACCAATCGCTAGTCGGGCCATATCGGCCCAAGGGATTCGAAATGCGAGGGTCCACCCAAAGGATTGGTAATTGATTACATAGATCAGGAGGTGACCGAGCGCGATGCTTAGCAGGAGTCCCCCAAAGACACCAATTGCCGCGAGTCCGAGGCCTTCGATGGCCACGCTGATGGCGATCTCGTGCCGGCTCATGCCGAGTTCTTTCAGCACTCGCAGCTCGGACCGGCGCTCAAGCAAGATGCTCCACAAGCCTAAGCCCAGACCAACCATGGCAACCGATACACCAATCCATTTTAGCGCATGGGTGACCGAGAAGGTTTCGTGAAAGACCGTCATGACTTCCTCTCGGAGTCGGCGATTGGTGCGAACGACAAGTTCTGGGAAGGCTTTCATCCAGCGGCGTCGAATCGCCTCTGGGTCCACGTCTGGCTTGAGATGGGCCGCGAAGTTTAGGGCGGATTCATCATCAAACCATTCAGCGAGTCGAGGACGTGAGACGACAATAGAGCCTCGTTCGTTACCGTAGTCTGCAAAAATGCCGACGACTTCCAGGGGCTTCGTTCCCTGCGGTGTCGGGACCTGGACGTGTTCGCCGACTTGGATGTTAAAGCGTTGCTGGAAACTCTCGTTGACGACTGCCGGGGGCAGCGCTTTCTTGTGGTCGAGTTCTGAAAAGGGAATCTCCGGGGCGTCGATCCAAACCATGTGCCGCCATCCCGATCGGTCGCCAAAGCTCGCGCCGACTAAGTAGGTCGATGCTTCGCGAAATTGGATGGGATACATCTGCCCAATCTCGGCTTCGGCGATCTCGGGTGTGGCCGCCAAGCTCTGCCAGGTTTCTGGTCGAATCCGATTGTCGCTCGAGATATTGCCGACGCCTTGAACGGCCACGTAGAGGTCGGCCTTCAAGGCCTGTTGAATCCAGGTGACCATCGTGTGTTCGAAGCTCTGGATGAGCAGGCTCATTCCGCCTGCCATCCCGACCGCGACCAATAAGCCCGCTGCTGTGAGTCGATGGCGACCGCTGGGGCGGCTGAGTTGACTGGCGGCGTATCCGAATCTCGCTGATTGAGAAAAAAGGATCTTGTAGAGCCTTGCGAGCGGTCGGAATCCTAGGCCACAAACAATGCTTCCTCCCAATACCCAAACGAGCGCCGCTCCGTAGCCGGCCAAGGGGAAATGAACGCCGGGCCCTAGGGCAAGGGGAGGCAAGAAATAGGCCAGACAACCAAGCGCCAGAGCAAGCATTCCGAGGAGCGGGCGTTGAAGGAAGGAAAGTCCCTTGCCAGTATTACCCTGCGCCAACACCTGGGCCGGAGGTGTCGCCGCTGCATCACGGGCGGGGAGCCAACCGGCGATGCCGCTCGATAGAAGGCCGACTGAGAACGCCACGCAGGCCTCTCCCCAATGCCAACTAGCCGCGCTAGTCGTATTACTGTAGTAAAGCGAATTCACCGTCTTAGCGATTGCTCCCACGGCGAATTGAGCGCCAATGTAGCCAATTGCAAGGCCGAAACAGGATCCCAAGAATCCGAGTGTGAGTGACTCGAGCAGCCAGGCGCGTAAAAGGGATTGTTGATGCACTCCCAAAGATCGCAGGGTAGCGATTTCTGTTCGGCGTTTGATGACCGCTGCCTCAAGAGCTTGGAGAATGAGATAGATGCCGACAATTAACGCCAGTCCTGAAAGGATGGTCAGGTTCAAGCGGAATGCCCGTGTCATGACGGCGCCGGTTTGTCGCTGTCGTTGAGGGGCTTCGAGGGTCCAGAGTGCGTCGGTCACGTTCTCGAGTCGCTCGCGGGTCTGGTTTAACCATTCTTGGTACATCGGGCCGGAGGGGAGACGCAGTTCGATCCGATCGATGGTGCCGGCTTTTCCCGTGAGTTCCTGCAGTCGGGGGAGATCCATGAGCAAGAGCTCGGGCGGTTTCTGCGCTGAAAAGTCATTCTCCGGCAGGATTCCAGCGATCCTCATCGACGCTTGCTGATCATTGATGATGAGTTCGAGGTGATCCCCAATTTTGAGACGATCACGGGTGGCAAGTTGGGCGCTGATGAAAATCTCATGAGTCTGTGCACTACCCAAACTCCATGGTGCCTCGGCTTCTGATGGATTCTTACTCGGATCGTCCCGTGTGAGGTCGACGGGCGGTCGGTAGGAAGGTGGGTTGAGAAAGATCAGGTTGGGTAGGGCCAGGAGATCGACGCCAACGATGTGGTATTGCTCCGCATTGAAGCCATCCCTTGTCTCGGCGTTCTCAGGGGCGGTCGCGGTGGTTTCGATCACCGGAAAGAGCGACACCGGGATTGTGTCTAGATGGTCTCGAATCTCGCGAAGGGTCTCAACAGAAAGACGACCCGCCGGCGATGTTACGATGAGATCACTCGCCCCACTAAGCGACTCGGTGAAGAGTGAGAAGCCAGAGACAGCGGCGCGGTTGGCGAGTCGAATCGAAAAGAAGACGCCAACGCCCAGGGCTAAGATGCTTACCAGGACGAGGGTCGCTCCCGGAGATTGTCGCCAGTGGCGCCAAGTGAATTGCCGCCAGAGCATGGGAAGTTCGTTCAATGGATTTGTGGAGCCCGGCATCGTCGATCGCCTGATGCTTAGTTATGCTTAGTTGAGTTGGCCGTCGATCATGTGAACGGTCCGATGGCAGATCCGCGTCGCGGCATCGCTATGGGTCACGAGAAGGAGGGCGGTCTGCGTGGACTCGGCGAGCGATTCAAGTAATTCCAGGATATGCTGCCCGGTTTGTGAATCGAGATTGCCCGTTGGTTCGTCCGCTAGCAGGAGACTGGGCTCGCTTGCCAGGGCGCGAGCGATTGCAACCCGTTGCATCTCTCCTCCGCTCAGTTGGGAGGGGAGTGCGTGTTGACGAGATTCTAGTCGGACTTGCTTCAGAAGTTTGCTCACGCGGTCTCGTCTTCGGGACCCATCCCATCCGCTGAGTTTGAGTGGGAATTCGATGTTTTCGTAGGCCGTGAGTGTGGGGAGGAGATGAAAGAATTGGAATATCGACCCAATGGTTGATCGGCGGAGTTCGGTCAGCCGATGCCCATCGAGCTGGTCGATGCGGGTGCCATGGACCCAAATCTCGCCGTCATCAGGTCGGTCAATACCACCGAGGCAATTGAGCAAGGTGCTCTTGCCGGATCCCGAGGGGCCCATCAGACCGACCCGTTCCCCGGTCTTGATTTCTAAGGACACCCCATTCAGCACAGCCTGAGAACCAAAACGCTTGGAGAGCTTACTTGCCGCCAGGGCCAAGGGCGGTGACGTATCACTGGATGCGGGTTTAGGCATGGAAAATTCGTTGGCGTTGTTCGCTACTGCCGGAAATATGCCGCGCATTGTAGAATGAGCAACCCAGGAATAGTTCTATTCTCGGTATCGCGGAAGAACAGGGCCCTGAGAATCCCTCAGCGGGCGCTTTTTTCAGCGACAGATTCCCATGGAATGCTACACTCCGCGCGACCCAAAACGACGATGCTGACATTCTTATTCCGATCCATTAAACCGTGCCAATCCCTCCTCCTTGGGCTGTTTACCCTCGCAGCCATGGTGAGCCCATCTGTCGCGGAAAAGCCAAATGTGATCTTGATCATGGCGGATGACATGGGCCGGGAAACCGTGGGCTGCTACGGCGGCTTGTCCTACCGAACGCCCAATATAGATCGATTGGCGGCCTCGGGGCTGCGTTTTGAACACGCCTACGCGACGCCGCTTTGTACCAACACGCGGATTCAATTGATGACCGGAAAGTATAACAATCGGAATTGGCTCGCCTTTGGTCTGCTCGATCCCGGTGAACGAACCTTTGGGCACGTGATGCAGGAGGCTGGCTATCAGACCTGCATCGCCGGAAAATGGCAGCTCACGAGCTACGATCCACCCGACTTTCCCGGCGGCGAGAAACGGCGGGGGAAGGGAATGCACCCGCGAGATGCCGGCTTCCATGAGTATAGTCTTTGGCATACTGGCGACACGGAACACAAGGGCTCCCGCTACGCCAATCCGGTGATCGATCAGAACGGCACGGTCTTGGATGGAGCGGGGGAATACGGCCCAGACCTCTGGACAGATTTCCTCAAGGATTTCATCACTCGCCATCAATCGGAACCGTTCTTCGTCTATTATTCCATGGCGCTCCCTCACTGGCCCTTCGTTCCTACGCCCGATAGTGAGGAGTGGGACCGGCCTGAGGATCGGCTGACCGAGGATCTCAAGCACGCGGCCGAGATGATCGAGTACACCGACAAAGCCGTCGGTCGCATCGTTGATCACGTGGACGCCTTGGGGCTGAGCGATAACACCTTGATCTTGTTCTACACGGATAATGGCACCGACTATCGAGTTAGCTCCCGCACGCCGAATGGGGTGGTGCGTGGTGGTAAGAGTTTTCCCACCGATGCGGGAACGCGGGTCCCCTTGATTGCTCGCTGGCCGGCTTCTATCAAGGCTGGGACGAGCAACGACGCTCTGGTGGATTCGACCGATTTTCTACCGACGCTCTGTGATCTAGGCGGCAAGCCCGCCAGTCCATCCATGAAGCTGGACGGCAAGAGCTTCCTGCCGCTGCTCAAAGGGCAATCAAAGCATGCCCGCGAATGGGTCTATATGCACCAAGACCCCCGTCCAGGCTGGGATAAGGATCGTTTCCATCTTATTCGCTTTGCCCGTAATCAGCGCTTTAAATTGTACGAAGACGGTCGACTTTATGAGATGCCCACTGATGAACTCGAAGAACGTCCCTACTTTATCGGTAGGGAGAGCGGAATACAGCGAGAGGCGCGACTAATGCTGCAAGAGGTGCTTGATTCGATGACGCCCTATCCTCAGTTCAACCCCCAAGACATGTTGCGCCCCGATCTGTTGCTGGACCCGGAAGCAAAGCATTGCTTTGAACAACGAATCGGTGAAGTGATTGCTGAGGCCGAACGAATCAAAATTCCTTACGATGAATCCTGGCGTTCAGAATCGTCGATACCGGGCTATACCGGGAGCGCCTACTTGCGATCCATTCGGTCGCAGTCGGGGGAACCAAGGCAGGGGGTGCTGAACTATCGAACCAAACTCGCTTCGAGCGGCATGTGGTCCATTGGGATCCGGCATCGCAGTGATCATCCTGGAGCCGGGCAGGGCGGTGAGTTCTGGTTGCGCGTCAACCAAGGCCCTTGGATGGAATGCCGCTCTGCGCCTGGAGCGGCCAATGGGGAATGGGATTGGCCGGTGCAGGTATCGCATCCCGAGAAAGGCCCGATCCTCTTGAGTGACCTGCAGTATGAGTTTCGGTTGCAAAGTAATGTGTCCACCTACGGGGTGAATAAACCCATCATCTCGATCGCCCCGCGCGCTCAGAATTTTAAGCTCGATCGGGTGGTGCTCTATCAGGCGGATCGGAAATCCGTCGCGCTGAACCCGGCAACGGCTCAATCGGAATACCATCCCTATTAAACGCACCCTTTTTTCGATAAACCACGATGACCACCGAGAAAAAAGCGAATCGCAAGCGGCGGACACGAATTGCTGGAGAAGGCAATGCCCAAGGCCTCTTGAAAGATCAGGCCTACACCGAGATTAAGCGCCGAATCCTGGCCAATGAATTCGAGCCAGGGACCTTCCTCTCCGAACGCCAAGTGTCGGAACTCCTCGATGTGAGCAAGACGCCGATCCGGGCTGCCTTTCAACGCCTCGAACTCGAAGGCTTCGTCTCAATCTCCCCCCAACAAGGCGTGGTTGTGCTCGACCTTTCCATGGACGACATCTCTGACCATTTCGAGTTTCGCGTGGCGCTCGAATGCTTTGTGGTCAGCAGCTTGGCAGGACACCTAACGCGGCAGCAAGAAGAGCGACTCGAAGAGAATCTTCAAGAACAACGAGAATGCATGGCGGAGAACGATCTTGGCCGGACCGTTGAGCTGGATGGTAAATTCCACCTTCTCCTGACTGGTTTTCTAGGAAACCGAGAAATCGAACGGGTGATGTGGCAACTCCGAGACAAGATGCATCGAGTGATCCAACGGGTTCATGATCGTTACCCCGAGCGACTCGCCTCCAACTATCCCGAACACCAAAAAATTGCCGATGGCATTCTAGCGGGCGACCCAGAAAAAGCCGCCATAGCGATGGAAACCCACCTCATGAACGGCCGTCAAATCCTCATGACGCCCCGGAGCCGCAATCAAACCATCCCCTACCGAGGCCGACAGCGCTAGCTGCCGTGCGGCAGCGCCGAATCAAGTCACAAGGACGCGTAGAGCGGAAATGGAGGTTGGGGGTGGTACGCCCGGCAGGGATTGAACCTGCGACATTCTGCTTAGAAGGCAGATGCTCTATCCAACTGAGCTACGGGCGCGACCGAGAATCGGATAATCGGGCAAGCCAGCCCGAACCGCAATCCAAAATTCAACCGATTGGCTGTTTTAACCACGGATAACGAGATAGCACGGCTTGGCAGTGCCGGACCGATATTGCCACGAAATCCGTGGAATCCCGTTATCCGTGGTCAAAAACAAAAAGCAAAACAACTCAAACGCTGCCTGTGAGATTCTTGTCCGGACTCATCACATATCTAGCGTGGATACGTGCACCGCCCTCAACATCGCGCGCCACTGTGGGGTAGGCCTCCTAATCGGAACAGGTATCGGGCATCGATAGCCCCATTCCTTCAGCCACGAAGAACCAATGGCCGGCCCTCACGCCTGACAGATGAAGTAGCGACTCGAGAGACGTGACAGTGCGTTTCCATGCCCGTTAGAGCAATGGAAACGACAAACGTTGCTAAGCCTGACAATTTCCGTCTGTATTGCTGCCAGGGTGTGGTAAGCCCAGCATAGTGCATAACGCCGAATTTTGCGAACAACCTCCCGACAATCGCAGTCAGGATCGAGAACTTGGCATTACTTTGAGTTGGCTCAGGTATAACATTCCGAGCAATCGCAAAGTACACGAATCACGCACTGACCCCTTGTGCCGTCAGACCCCTTGTGCCGTCATGGAGTTTCAGGAACGACAGGAGCTCCTAGGGCTGGTGCTAAAAGGAGTTGCGTTTCTGTAAAATCCGCTGAAACTGTGCGTCGGTTTATGGATGCTTCTTTCGGATTTGAAACCACTCATTGGACAAACATCATAGAGGCATCAGGTGACGGAGCTGAGCGCTCAGCCGAGGCTTTCCAAAAGTTGTGCCAGGCCTACTGGTACCCCATCTTTGCCTATACCCGAAGTCGAGGAGTTTCTGAGTCCGATGCGATGGATTTGACTCAGGCTTTCTTCAGCAAACTTCTTGAGAAAGGTTTTTCGATTCGGTCCCGAGGTGGCGGAGGTCGATTCCGTTCCTATCTCCTGAAATGTCATCAGAATTTCATTGCCTCAGAAAAACGGAGATCCATGGCAGTAAAACGTGGGGGAGACATCGATTGGATTTCTTTAGACTCGAACGAAATCAACGGTCTCAACCTCGATGAACTGGAAGGTGGAACGACGCCCGATCAGCTCTATGAAAAGAAGTGGGCTGAAACCTTTTTGCTACGAGTTCTGGAACGCCTAGAGAAGGAGTATCGTCTGGCAGGAAAATCAGATCGTTATACACTGCTGAAACCCTGGCTCATGAATGAATCCCAAGCCCTAGCTCAAAAAGATATTGCCCAACGACTCGGCATCAGCGAGATAACCGTGCGAACGGCGATCTATCGGATGCGTGAGACTTTCGGTGAGTTGCTCCGTGCAGAGATTCTCCGCGTCGTGTCTGATCCCGCGGATGTAGACGACGAACTTCGCCACCTCTTGACTTTGTGGGGGTAGCAGGTTTTTTAGTAAGATTTTCGGGAATATTCTCCGGTTTTTTGCGTGAACTTAATTGAGAGGGAATGTCATCGAAAACCTGTCAGCAATGTGGTGAGCCGATTAACCATCGTAAGAATGGTGATGGTACTTGCCTTCCTTGCCTGGCGCGCTTCATGTCGGGATTTCTTTTCGAATCTGGACGCCAAGAGCCTGAATCGCTGACAAGAGGAACGTTCGCTGAGAAGGGAGACCAGAGTTTCGAGGACTATGAGATTCTTCGGGAATTAGGGAGAGGCGGCATGGGAACGGTCTTTAAGGCCCGACGGAATGGGGGTGAAGAAATCGTCGCACTTAAGGTCATTGATCATGGGCCAAAACGCAAGTTACAAGCCGAGGCTCGATTTGTTGCCGAAATTGAATCCGCAGCAACGCTGCGTCACCCCAATATTGTTTCGATTCTGGATGTTGGGACTCATGAAGATTTGCCGTTCTACACGATGCCTTACATACAGGGTGGGAGCTTGGCGGATTCGAGGAATCGTGAGATGGGAGGTGATGCGGACGAACTCAGCCGAATGCGCTTTCTCCTGACGGAGGTGTTGAAGGTAAGCCGGGCTGTTCATTATGCCCATGAGCATGGGATTATTCATCGGGATTTGAAGCCGTCCAATATTCTAGTGGACGAAGTGGGGGAGCCTTTTGTCAGTGATTTTGGGGTGGCGAAACGCCTGGATTACGACTCCGACCTCACCGTCACGGGAGAGATTGTAGGGACTCCAGCCTACATGGCCCCTGAACAGGCTGCTGGCAAAGTAGATCATCAAACGATCTCGGTGGATATTTATAGTCTCGGGGCGATTCTCTACGATCTTCTCACCGGTCGAGTGCCCTTTCATGGAACGGCCGCTCTAGAAACCTTGAAACGAATCGGGACTGAGGATGTTGTGGTGCCATCAAAACTGTGCCCTCTGATTGATCAAGATTTGGACACGATCATCCTAAAGTGTCTCGAGAAGGAGCCGAAACATCGCTACGCAACAGCCCGCGCATTGGCTGATGATCTGGCGCGATGGCTGGAGGGAAAATCAATTCTGGCTCGACGACTCTCTTGGCACGAGAGCACGCGGAAATGGTGTCGACGACGTCCCTATGCGGCAGCAGCGGTTGGCGTGTGCCTTACTTTTCTCATGATCGTTGGTCTTCAGGGATGGCGCAATCACCTTCAATTTCAGCAAGAGCAGGCACGAACTCGAGTTGTTCAAGAGCGCTTGGCTCACACTCTGGAGAATACGCGCTTGAAACGGACGGATGAGTTGGTAGCCGAAGGACGTCCCGGGGCCGCGATCGCCCATCTTGCCGCCAACATACGAGACGGAATCGCTCGTCCAGGAACGGGCCGGTGGTTGCAATCGAATTTGGACCATGTTTCTTTCAGTGAGCGCCTAGGCCCTCCGCTCGTCCACGACGATAAGGCTTGGTGTGCTGCCTTTCATCCAGATGGAGAAACGATCGTAACCGGGGGTGACGATGGCTACGTTCGGATTTGGAACATTGCCGACGGCAAGTTGCTTCGCTCCCCCTTATTCCTGGGGAATGATATCTACTTCATCGATATCGATCCCAGTGGACGGTTTGTCATTGCCGGATCTTATGCCGGGACGGCGCGAATCTGGAATATTGAAAGCGGGGATCCTGTCACCCCCTTGATTACCCATGCCGGTGAACTCCACGTAGCGCAATTCGATCCGGAGTCTGGCTTGGCTATAACAGCTGGGTCAGACTGTGTCGCCCGGATTTGGGACTACCAGAGCGAAGGGCAGTTGGTGGGAGAACTCGTTCATCCGGAGAAGAACAGCATCGTTCATCTCGTTAAATCGGTCCCGGGACGGGACTGGTTGATGACGGGATCCGTGATTGGGAACATTCGTATCTGGGAGCGTGCCTCCTGGCGGCTCTTGAAAGAATTCCATGTCGAGGCGCCCTATCTAAGTGATTTTGTCTTTCATCCCTCGGGGAATCACTTTGTCACTCTGGGAACTGAGAAAGCCGGATTGTGGGAGCTTGAAGGGCTTCGTATGATTGCTGTGTTAACCCATGAAGACAATATCTGGTCTGCTGTATTCGATCCGGTCGGAGAGAGCCTAATAACGGGCTCTAGGGAAGACATCAAACGGTGGCGGATCATGGATGGTCAGCTTCTGCCGCAGCGAACGGCTTTAGATAGTCTTCGTCGGTCCTTACCAGAGTTTGTGCAACTCCATGCCTTCCCCTCCACAGGGCAATTCGTTTCCATGAGCGACAATACGATTCTGGGCTTCGGATTTGATGGCCAGCCCTCCGGAATGACAGAAATCGCGCTGTCCCATGATATCCGCCGACTCCAGTTCGATACGAACCGGAATCGAGTGGCGGTATTGACGAGCAATAACACCGTTGAAGTCTGGGAGCTCAGAAGGGACACAGATCCTTACTCGATCGAAAGAACGCCCCTCGGAGAGATTTGGCATCGTGCGAAACTCGTGGAGGACAGCTCTGGAGCCATGCAACTTGCCGTAGGAAATCGTGATCGACCGGAAGTGGTCACCTACGGCTTCGACGGGGAGATTCTCGTAGACCGGCGTCGAGTCTATTCTCTGGCCGGAAACTTTGATGAATTCGCTCCCGTAGATTCCAACGAATATATTCTATTGAGAGATCGCGATCTGACTGGAGGGATCGTTCAAATTGATATTGCGACTGGAGAAAATCGGCGTCTGGACCTCTATCCCGGAGCATGGCGTATTGCCCTCAGTCGAGACTCGCAGCGACTCCTTGCCTACGATGCCCACGAAACGGCACTCGGCCTCCACTCGCTCCAAACGGAGGATACCAAAGGGATTTTTGAGGGTGCCGGTCTCCACGTGAACCACATGGACTTTCGCTTTGATGATCGGCAGCTTGCTCTGGCGGCCACCGACGGCGTGCTTTCCCTTTGGGATCCCGGTTCCTTTAGGTTGCTAACCAGTCAGAGTAACCGAATGGAGGTGACTACTCTTGCCTATAGTCCGGTTGACAGCCGACTGGTGGTCGGTCGGGCGGATGGCGTCTTGAATCTATGGAATACGGATCCAGGCTTGGAGATGCAATGGACAGCGCAGCTCCATCGCTCAGCCAGTGCGATTGCCTTCTCGCCGGACGGCTCCCGGATTGCCGTTGCGAGTCGTGGAGGTGAGATTCAGGTCTATCGAGCTGCATCTGGCGAGCCAGTGACGGATGCCATCGACTCAGGTGGCTTCATCGTTCGACTCGAATGGCTGCCTCGGTCGGATCGACTCATGGTCCTCTCCTCCGACAATCAATTCCGATTCTGGGATCCGTCCAATGGATTGCCACTCTCGCCGCCCATCCGAATTTACTCAGTCCCTGACATGGTGACCCTGAGCGCCGATGGTCGATTCTTTACCTTGGCCACGAGTGATGGCGGGGTTGAAGTTCGGAGAGTCCGGGAATCGGTAGACGTCACAACAATCCCGACGTGGTTTGTTTCCTTTGCAGAGGCGTTGGGAGGGTTCCGTTTAGCGGCGAATGATCGACTCGAGTTCATCCCCTGGGACGAACGCCAAAGGACTTTCGAGTCGGTCAAGGAGCTGAATGTCGACGGTCCACTGATCAAGTGGGCTCGGTCAGTGATGCTTCAACAAGGTCCATAATCATAACTCAGGGCCGAGGTGTGTGTGGCGGTCTTGAGGAGTCTACTAATCGTAGGTATTGGGATTAACGAGAAGTTTGCATTTCTTCATTATTCTTCCCCGTTGCGGTCCGATTTTCCGTTTGGCGAAGGTAGGTGCCATTCGCTGCTCTCCCAAAATTCTAGTTTCCTGATACAGAATCTTCTCGGAATCCGGCTGTTCTTGGGGGGGGACGCTTTTCGATCAAATTTTTTTTAAACAGGCGGGAACATTCTTCGAATAGATGCGTGGAATATGTTTGAAGGCGTTCTGTGATGAGCGCGAGAACATGGATGCTAAGAAAACTATGAAGAGTGGAATAAGTCTGTTGAATGAACGGAATCGCGGAACTTGTTTGCGGCAAGGGACCCTAGAACGGATGTGTTGTGCTGTTGCAGTGGGACTTGTTGGCCTCTCAGTTTCTGTCTCGGCTCAAATAGTCAGCAATCTTGGAGAGTCAGATACCTCATTTCCTTATGAGGTTCGTGGGAGTTCTTTCGCTTCGAATGCATTCACGACGGGTTCCAATGCCGGAGGATACACTCTTGATAGTGTAACAGTCGCCATTGAAAGTATTGCTGGTAGTCCTGGCGATCTCGTCGTCGGGATTCATGCTGCCTCGGGGGCTGATCCAGCTGAACTGTTGGAGGATCTGGCAGGAGCAGATCCTGGTGCTGCCGGTAATCACACGTTTACGTCGGCTGGTACCCACCTGGATGCCAATACTACCTACCATATTCAGCTAAGTTCACCAACGAGCAGCAGTGGAAATAGTTACATTTTTGAATATACTTACTCGAGTGCTCAGACAAGCTCTGATGGGTGGGAAATTGCAAATAGCAGCCGAGAATCATCTAATTCTGGTGGTTCTTGGAGTAACTTCTCTACTGGACGAATGCATCGCTTCAGCATCCAAGCCACCCCGGTTCCTGAACCTCACGAGTATGCGATGTTTGCAGGACTTGGTCTCATTGGATTCGTCGCAGCACGGCGCCACTTGATTTCGAAAGCTCTGGCTTAGTCCGAAGTTCTTGGTTCAAGCGTGTCTTGGCGGGCTTGAACGCCATCTCTCCTTCCGTAGCCAAAGATCTGATGAAACGTCTATTATCCGTATTTCGGTCTTGTGAAGACCGTCTGATCGGCCGTTATCCAGGGATTGCCCGATACCTTTCCTCTTTCGGGTAGATCGTTGGCTTATTCCGATCGTCGTCCTGGCAATGTTGCTTTGTTGGGGGAGGCGTAGCCAGCTGCTTGAAGCTGCTGACCAACACCCCGGAACGACCGGAGATAATCCATGTCTGGCCCTCTATCCTTGGGCATGGCGGATTGCCGTGGCTTGCCCTCTTGGTGAAATTCAGGTTTCTCGAACAGCATCGGGAGAGCCGTTCACTCAGGGGATTCACTCAGGTGCGTTCATCATTCGACTCGAATGGCTGCGTCGGTCGGATCGCCCCATGGTCCTTTCCCCCGACAATCAACTCCGATTCTGGGATGCGTCCGATGGATTGCCGCTCTCGCCACCCAACCGTATTTACTCAGTCCCTGACATGTTAAGCGTGAGCGCCGATGGTCGGTTCTTTACCGTGGCCGCGAGTGATGGAGGGGTTGCGGTTCGGCGGGACCAAGAGTCTCTTGATTGCACAAGCATCCCTCCTTGGTTTGTTTCCTTTGCATAGGCGTTGGGAGGCTTTCGTTTAGGGGCGAATGATCGACTCGAGATCATTCGCTGGGACGAGCGGCAAAGGGCCTTGAAGTCCGTTAAATAGATGACCGTGGCCGGACCCATGTTATAATGGGTCCGCTCATTGATGCTTCAGCAAGGTCCGTAATCTTCACTGGAATCCAAGAATTGCGGATCAGCACTGCGGCGTATCCCGGCTGTCTTTAGTGCTTCTCACAGCCTCACCAAACTTCTTGTTTCCTGGTGAGAAATAATCGCGGTTTCAGACCTTTCACGCATGGGAAATTCCCGCGAGGACAACTTTCTTCAAAATGTTGGGAACAATCTCCGAATTAATGCGCGGAATATAGGTGAAGGCGTTCTGTTATGAGCCCTACTACAGTTTAAACAAGATTGTGAAATTATAGATAGATATGCAAAACGATAGGAATTGGTTGAGGATAGTTCGGAGAGTCTGGGTTTCGAAGATTGTGGCCGCTTGTCTTGTGGCTCTCCCAATGTCCGTTTCAGCTCAAATTGTTAGTAATTTGGCGGAAAGCGCGGATAGTTTTACCCATGCAGGAAATGTATTCTCCGGTTTCAACATAGACTTCGGGAACGCATCAACTTTCACAACTGGAAGCAATTCTGGTGGGTATACGCTGACTTCTGCGACGATTTCCTTTAATGATACAGAAGGCTCTCCCGCTAACATTCAAGTGACAGTGAACAGTGACTCTGGAGGTGATCCAGGAGCCTCCCTCGGAACCTTGGCGGGGGCGAATCCAACGACAGCTGCCAACTACACATTCACGAATGCTGGAATCTCACTTTCTGCGAACACAACATATTTTCTGACTTTGTTGGCCAGCGGATCACCTACTGGCAGCAGTAATCGCTACAACGCTGTCACAACATTTTCCGACAATGAAACAACATCGGATGGTTGGTCGATCGGTGATGGTGGGCGTTCAACGTCAGATGGCGGGGCTAACTGGGGGGTGGGGCTTACAATGAAATTTAGTGTAACCGCCACCCCTGTTCCAGAACCACACGAATACGCCATGTTTGTGGGACTTGGTCTCGTAGGTTTCGTCGTCGCAAGACGCCATATGGTTTCGAAGGCTCTCGCGTAGCTAAGAATTTCCTATCCGAAAGAGAACAGCCTCCGGTCGAGTGAGCGTTCGAGCGTTCGAGCGCGCGAGGACGCGCTCGAATTGCCCGCTCTCCGTCCGCCATCCAGAGATATCATGAAACAGCTATTGTCTGTATTTCGATCTTGTGAAGACCGGCTTATCGCCCGTTATCCGGGGATGGCTCGATACCTTTTCCTCTTTCGAGTGGATCGTTGGCTGTTTCCGATTGTTGTCCTGGCAATGTTGCTTTGTGGAGGAGGGGTAGTCAGCTTCTTGAAGCTGCTACCCAACACTCGAGAGGGTTTCGAGCCCGAGGTCAAAGTCAGTGTTTTTGATATTCTCCAGGCCAAGGCCTTGGCTCGCAGTGCCGAGAAACACGAACGGGCTGGACGTGTGCCAGCTGCTCGCGCTGCTTGGCGTGGGGTGATTTCGAATACGCCGGGCGCCGTCGAGCCGCTTCGCCGTTTTCTAGAGATTCTTCAGCAAGATGAAGTCACTCTGAGCATCGCCCGCGACACCTTTCGCTACGGTCATTGGCTGCTTCGTTTGACTGATAATGATCCCGCGGATCTGGAACTCGTCGCCAAGACGCTGGAGCACGGGCGCCGTTACACAGAAGTTCTCAAACTCCTTGGCTCACACCAAGAGTCTCTGGCTGATTCTGGCCAAGGCACTGCCTTGCGGGCATTGTTTTGGCTGGATCACCATGAGCGCTTCGCCGAACGGTGGAGCGATGCGAGCCCAACCCTCAAAGAGGATCCGGTCATGCAGCTTTATATCTCGGCATTCACCGCGATGTCGGATGGCGATCCCGCTGATTACAAGGCCTTTGTCAATCAAGCCAAGCAAGCCGATCCATACGCCGCAGCGTTTCTTCCGGCGCAACGGCTTGCAATTCGGGTACACGCTAGACTTGGGAATCTTAGTGCCTGTCGTCGGGTGCTGGAAGATCTCAAGAAGCGACGATTGGCAAACTTTTCGGATCACTTGCCCTATTGGCAGCTCCTGGCCACACAAGACCGAATGAGCGAGGTGCTCCAAGAATTGACCGCCGCCAGCGAACCGGTCACGGAGTTCGAGGCTTATTCAGTCGTGAGCCTACTCCATAAGGCCGGGCACACGGATGAATCCCTTCGAGTCTCTCGTCAGCTTGTAGAACACTTTGGGAATCCATTGAGTCTATGGCTCGATCACGGCAATCTCTTGATGGAAAGCAAGCGCTGGCCCGAATTGAAGAGTTTGGCGATGAATGTGCATCAATCCGATCAACTCAGTCATCTCTGGTCGACTGCGAAGTATTGGGAAGGCATTGCCGAATTATTTCTTGATGAGGCAGACATAGCCGAGGCCCGATTCAAGGAGATTGCTGAATTTCCGATCCTCTCACCGGCAACGAGCCTTGAGATGGTGGATCGCTTGCGACGGCTAGGTCAAAATGCGGCAGCCTATACTGTCCTCAATCAGTTAGAGGAGGTGCTTGGTGACGATCAGAAGTACTGGGTTCTACGATGTCAAATTGCCGCCGCCGATAAGGATCTCGCTTCATTGACCGACTCAGCGACCAAGGCCTACGAGCTCGATTCCGAATCAGTTTGGAATATCAATAATTATGTAGTCGCCTTGCTTCTCCAACGGACAGAGCCCGAAAAAGCCTTAGTGCTGAGCCGGGGACTCGTGGCGGCTAATGAAGATTCGGTGGCCTACCGATTGACGATGATCCATGCCTTGATCCAGAACGATCGCATCGCCGAGGCCAGCGAAGAGCTACAGCGATTGCAAGGGATGGACGTGCCGACAGCAGATCTCTTGGCGGACTATCGACTCGCCTTGTTTGAGTTGGCCTATGCTCAAGAACGCTTCGAAGTAGTGATCGCAGTTAATTCTGAATTGGATAGACAGTTCTTTATGCCTGAGAAAATTGTCTGGATTGACGAGACGTTGTCTGATGCCGTAGCAAGACTTCAAGGCAGGTCCACTCACACGCCTCAAGGGTAGGGGGCTAAATCCGCTCTGCCTCACCGTAGGTATGGACCGGGCACATGGGTAACAGTTAGACTGGGCGCATGCCCTGGAAAGCTGAGACACCTATGGAACAGA
>CAJXVR010000162.1 GCA_913061285.1 uncultured Verrucomicrobiota bacterium
GAGAGGTCTCGTGGGCTCGGAGATGTGTATAAGAGACCGCCTTCATCCGCAATGCATAGAGTCCCCGGGTGGCTGTGACGAAAAGGGTCTGGTTATCGGGTCCGCCGAACGTGGCATTGGCCGGGTTTTCCGGAAACTGAATTTTCCCTATTTCCTTTCCTTTCGAACTAAAAACAACAACCCCGTGACCCGCGTTACCCGTGCAGAGATAAAGGTTCGATTGATTATCGAGAGTCATCCCGTCACAGCGGTAATTAGCAAAGACGCGCCGTTCACCGAGTTGGCCAGGAGACTTGATGGCGTAGCGATAGACGCAGTTGGCAATGTAGTCGGAGACATAAAGCCAACGACTGTCACGGGAACCCTGCAAGCCGTTGGATTTGTAGAGGTCGTCGACCACCAGATTTATTTCACCTGAAGAAGCGCGATAGAAAACACGATGGTCGGCCGTGCGCTTTTGCCTGCCACCGTAGGAGTCAGAGAAATAAATACCGCCATAGGGATCGATCCAAAGGTCGTTGGGACCAGTGAAAGGTCGACCGTCAAACGAATCGGCAACGACGGAGTATTCACCTTGCGCATTGATTCTGGAGAGCTGTTTATCTTTTAGCTCACAAATCCACAAAGCTCCGTCCCTGTCGACAAACAGTCCGTCCGCTCCGCCGGTATTTTCTCGAACGGTGGACAGCGTTTGATCGGACGTATTCCAGTAGTGAATGCGGTTGCGGCCGATATCAGAGAAATAAAGATTCCCAGACGCATCGGAGGCCGGACCTTCGGTGAATCTGAACCCACCAGCGATTAACTTTGGAGTTTCCCCTTCAGCGATTAGTTCATCGACGGAAGCCGTTTGGGCCGACGGCTTCGAGAATTCCCCAAGAGAGACAGACGCACCTATGAGCAAGGCAAGCAAGGAGAAGTGCAGATGACAGGCGTTCTTACCAAACGCAGAGGGACGGGTGGAAATTGCTGTGATTGTTCGGTTCGAGTTTTCAATCATGCGAGGTCATAAACTTGCAGAGATAATCTTGCCGATCCCGTCACCAGCTTCTGTTACACTGCTTGGCGACAAAGCACCTGAAGCCGGATCGATGGATAATACTGTGATATTAACCGAACGTTGATCGGCGGCATAAAGATAGTCCCCATCAGGGCTGATGGAAAAGCTCCGGATGGTTTCACCTGGAAGCGGGCAAAAACCGATGCGGACCAACGTGCCGTCTTTCGAACTGACGCGATAGCCGCTTATGCTGTTATGACCGCGATTGGCAATGTAGAGAAACTTGCCGTCTGGCGTGAGGTGCAGCTCGGACAGGTTGGACTTTCCATTAAAATCACCCGGCACAGTCGAAATGTTTTGGATGCCATGCAGCGAGCCGGAATCGGGATTTATCTGATACACGGTGATGGTGCTGTTCTTCTCGTTACCTTGATACATGACCTTTTTGGTGGGGTGAAAGATCGGCAGTCGTGGACCGGTTCCCTCACCGGCTTCTGTCATAAAGGGGGCGGCTTGAGTGACGCTACCGGTTCGAGCATCGAACCGATGCTGTTGGATGATGTCCCCTCCCAGGCATGGGACGTAGAGGAATTGGTTGCTAGGGTCGATCGCGAAGGCATGGGGTCTCTTGCCTGATGAAAAATAAGTTACATCAACCAGGCGCCCGTCATTTGCCAGACGGCTCATCGCAACCCGCTCAGCGCTCCACGGAGCGGTAAACAGGTATCGGCCAGTGTGATCAACTCCCATGTAGACCGGTCCTGCCTCCAATCCAATCTGATTGATTAGCGTCAGCAGCCCCGTTTTGGAGTCGATTGCGTAAGCCTCGACCCCATGGGTTTCCCCACGCAGCCCCACGTAGAGATGTCGCTTGTTCGGATGAATGGTCAGATAGAACGGGACATCCAAGGTGGGCTGCGCTCCGACTTTTTCAAGCGCCCCCGTCAGCTTGTTAGCTGAATAGATTTCAATCTGATTGGAAACCAATCCTGCATAGACAAAACTTTGGACGGAGGAGTCAGCAATTGCCCTGCAGACGGTGCTACCCCAGCAAGCTGCCAAGACTAGGATCAAGGCACGGGCGAAATGTTTCAACGAGCGGAACATTCTTGAGAATCTATGATGGGCGTTGGGTTTTCTTACCAGCGTTTAGGGCATTTTGAGAGACGTTGAATCATGGGAGCGGATTTCCTCCCTCATCTGAACCGACACAGATCAACTCTTTTGCTGTGCGGTGATACAGTTTGCCATTGGCGAATGTCGGAGTATTCAGCGACCAAGTTTCACCCCGGGGACCAAGCGGATTCAGTTTGAGAAAAGCGTCCTCATCGAACCGTTTGGTACTCGTATCAAAGGCGTAGCAATTGCCAATCATCGTGGTAAAAAAGAGAGTGTCATTCACCCTAATCGGGTTGCCATTAAAGCACCACCACCAACCGTCCCGTTTAGATCGCTGATCAGAAATAAGGTCGAGCCCTCTGGCGTTAAGCCCCGTGGTCTTCAATTCTTCCTTCCAGAGGTACTCGCCTCGGTCATTAAAATGCACGGGCACTTCAAGAATCTCCACTTTGCCGGTGGCAAGATTCACACAGGCAAAGCAATGCAAGGGCAGGAGATCCCTCCAACGCCTCATGAGCGGTTTCTTCAAGTCGTCGTTGAAACACATAAAGTACATCTGTTCGCCAACAATGATATTCGAATACCAAGCCGGAAAGATATTCGACCTCGGCAATTGCGTAAGATCAAAATCTTCCCGCAGAACATAGTGCCCTAGAATCGGGTCGTAGACGCGCAGATCGACATTCAATCGCAGGTCGATGGTTCTGATGATTTCACCGTTCTGGGCATTCAAGACCGTCAATCGGCTATCGTTCTCCGATATCCATGCGGCGAAGTCTTTATTGAAACAGGCGTTGCTTAACGCGGTGTCCTCCTTGGCATCCAACACAGTCTGCCAAAGGCGTTTCCCGTTTTGAAGGTCGATCATGGAGTACCCCTTCGGCTCCTCGGGGACAGCATGATATCCTCCCCGCCCAATCATGACGGTAGGCTTCCCGAAGGCGTGCAGGGAATAACCGGGCGTATTGTATTGCGTCAGGGCGTCCTCGGATATCCACGTCACTTTTCCCGTTCTCTTATCTAGTCCGTACAAATAGTGCCAGCCCCTTTCCCTTTGGCCGTCCTCACGATCATAGGGTTCAACATGAATCAGCATATCCCCAACGATAAAGGGTTCGAACTGTTTATTAAACGGGAAGGCCTTCTTAGGTTCCAGAATCTCGTTTTCCAATCGCCAACGACGCTCCCAGACAAGTTTCCCATGCCAATTTAAACAGACTAATTTTCCGCCAGCGTTGGTAAACCAAACAAACTCGCCGTCCGTGATGGGCGTCGGAGAGCTTAAATCACTGAATCCCCCCATGTATCCCGTTTCGCTCGCGCTTTCTATTTCATAGCTCCAAATCGACTCTCCACTGGCGGCGTCCAGACATAGGGCTCGAATAGTAGAGGTCTTGGCGTTCTCTGTTTCCTCGGACGTGAAGGGCTTTAGGATAGTCAGGAACAAACGATCTCCCCAAACGGCAATGCCGCTCTGACCGCTTTCTTCCATGGATTTCCTCCAAAGAACATTCTCTCCGCTGACGACATTGAATGACGCAGGAACTGTTGCCTTTGTTCGAGCACTCCAGTCTCCATGCGGACCGGCGGCTTGTGGCCAATTCTGAGCAACCACGAACGTACCGCTCGCGCAGCCCATCATGATCCATAGATAAGCTAAAACCGGTCTGACTATTCGTCCGTTTTTCATCGTGGGCGGGGAATAAAGGGCTCGCGTGATTTGAGTATCGTGTCCTTGTTGGCTTTCCAATCAGGATTCTCCTCGGCATGCCAAATTCGAACTCGTTTGATTTCGTGCCAAGTCGTACCCAGCGTCAACGAAACCAAGTTCTTGGCAATGCCAATCTCTTCTTTCTTGGCGTAGGCAACATGATCGCCCATGCGAAACAAGGTTTCATCCCCGACAATTTCCAGGGTTGCGGTGAGCCAGGTTTCCGCCTCGGATGAAAGCGGCTGATGGTCCATCAGAATTCCTTGCTTGCCTCGCGGAGGAACGTGTTCGATTACGATCCCTTTCTCGGTGTAAGGACCATTCAGATTGACCCACGCCGATACAATATGCCCCTTAATTTGGGGTCGTTGATCCGCTGCAATTCTCAAGAACTGGCTATGCCAAGATTCCGAGTTCGGACCGTAGCGAAAAGTGACTTCAACGACGAGATTCTTGGCGACAAGCCCCCGATACGAAGCAACCGGCGGGTGCCCCATCCCCTCTTCCCACATGGAACGCCAGACATTCGAGTCCGACTCTGCCCGTTTCCAGATTCCTAATGCCGCTCTCACTCCAACACCCTCATTGAGCTCGATCGTTACCTTCCCCCCGCGATCCTTAGAACCATCATCATCCAAAATCAGCGCCCCCCGCTTCGCCAACAGAGTCGGCTGCGGCAGATCCTCAGCGAGGGCTTGATCAACGCAATTGACAACAAGGAATAGAGCGACCAAGAGCCAGCAAGCGTTGAAGAATCGTATCATCATCTTTCAAATTGCTCCCACAATTGGCTCACTAACGAATCCACTCCAAAATCAAAACCGCTAGATTAATACATCTAGCCCTATCAAAACCCCAAATTCTGACACGACAGTGTTTCTCCCTTCTCGATGACCAGTCATAGGCACAGGACGGGTTTTACGCGATCGAAGGATTCATGTTAATATATGCTCCATCAACCCGCCAGATTTGCCGAAAAAACTAACTCTCGATTCTGGGACATTTTTCTTCCGAAAAGAAGAACCATGCCAATGCTACAAAAACTCGTTAACGCAGAACGCCGATCGAAAACAGCTACGCTTGGGTTTGCTTGAATATCAGTGGACAATTGGGAAATACCCCCACGATTCTTAAGCCGATATTTCACATTTCGATGAAGCTCTATGCCTTTAATGTCTCAGATCAATCCTATTCAGAATGAATGCGGAGAGTTCGCACTTCCAGTTGGCGAGGGGCCCTGATGCACCTAAAAAGCAACCAACCCGCAGGTCCTCAAGCTCACTCAGAACCGGATGAATGAACTCTCCAGAACAAGAAAGCACAGAATTCAGTTTTCCAGTCCATCGAGGTCGTTCAAAAGTTGCGCGCGGAAGGTTCAAAAAGACGGTAGATTAACCCCATGAAAAATCGAACGCTAGAGATCATCATCGATCAAGAAAGCATCGTTCCTTGCGATCCTGGAGACGGACCAAAGTCAGGAAATGAACTCTTAACAATCTTCGACACCGCTCCTCTCCCACTAGATCCCACTAGATTTCACTGAAAGAGTCCAGCTACCGCCCATCCATAGCAATGGTGAGCATCTATCAGATCCAAGTCCCGAAGACCTCGATTCCCGCCTCTGGGACAATTCAAATCGTTGGTAACAAGGTGTGACTCGCAATCGTTTTCTCAAATCACGCCCCCCCCACGACACAGCACTAAGCCAGTTGACTACTCAACGCCGAGGGCAACACAAACTCCCGACAAGGCAAGATTGATAGCGTTTTCTCAAGTTCCCCTTCGCGTTGCTTAGCGGCTTTGCGTGAGAGTCTCTTTCCTACATCCCAGGGTAAGCGCCACTCAGATAAGATCTTGTAATCAAAAACTAAGGTCTCTTCTCTTCGGTTAAAAGTGACCATCGTGAACTCTTACCTCACCTTCCGACAGCGCTCGAACACGTGCTTTGCGAATTCCCATCCTCTCCAGACTGGCATATTGCCTATGCTCAGCAAATGCGGAGAGGTAATGAATATCGTCTAGCCGAGCAAACCCATCTGGGCAATGAGAACCCTCCATTCAGCCTTCCTAGGCTAATCCAGTTCTCACTTCTAATTGCTAACTTCAAACTTCGCTCACAGTCCCCGTGCTGTCCGCGAAGGTGTCCGTCTCAACCCCTAGTCTTTGCAGCATCGTGACGAAGAGGTTCGACAAGGGCAGATCCTCCCCCGCCGCTTTCAGTTTCCACGGTTCCGGCTCCCCTGGTGCCCAGCCGCCGCGGTAAGCGTTAGCCCCGGCGTAGTCGAGGAACTGTCCATGCTTGAAGCCCATCGATTTGCCTCCGGCCAATATCAAGGGATAGTTGCGGGATAGATGAAAGGCGCTCGAAGCGGATCCGAACAGAAGCAATGTATTGTCAAGCATGCTCCCTTCCCCTGCGGGCTCTGGTGTCGCCTTGAGCCGATCCGCAAAGCGACCCAATTCTTCACTGATAAATCGACAGAAGATTCCAAAATTCTTCCAACCATCGGGTTTTTTAGTTTGATGCGAGAGCCGATGCGTCGAAGGAAAATCAACAGCTCTCGCGAGGTAGTCACTGATCCCGGTACTGACCTCTTTACCTAGTTGATAGGTCGCCACACGGGTCGAATCGGTTCTGAATGCGAGGTAGATTAATTCGTACATTGTCCGAAGATACTCTCGGGGATCCTCCCCAGTGAGATCCAAATTCAGTCGATCCACCTCGACGGTTGGAAGCGGAAGGTTGATCCAACGAGCGGATTTCACGACCTTGGTTTCCGTATCACGCACGGAACTCAGAAACTCGTCGAGCGTGTTCTGATCATGCCGGGACAAGTCCTTCTTCAACGAACGCGCATCCTCCATAAGATGATCTAGAACGCTCTTGCTGAGGGCCAGACGTTGAGCAGCGTCACCATCCTTCTTTACAAAGAGCATGTCGAAGATTCGCTTCGGTCTGTCATGCGCCGGCATGGGACGACCGTCGGGAGCAAAGGACATCGTATGCGCTTTGCGTTTTGGCCCAGCGCCTCCGTCGGTCGACATGATCAGCGATGAGAAGCGAGTCGCTTCTCCAATATGCCTCGCATAAACCTGGTCGAATGAAATTGAGTTCTGGTAGTCCCCCCTCCCTCCAATCGCAGCACCGGTAAGAAACTGGTCGGCGTTGTGATGCCCATGATTGCTACGCGACGCCGGATGGGATAAGCCAGAGAGTATGGTCAAATCATCGCGCAATGATTCCAGCGGATCAAGGCACTTGGTGAAGGTGAAATCCTTCCCCTGACCGTGGGGAAACCAAGACCAATCCTGATAAGCGGGATCCTCTTTGAGTGGCATGGGCACACCATTGGGCAAGTAAACGCAGGCCAGCCGTCGAGGGCTCGTCGTTTTTGCTGCGGCACTTGCGATCCCAGAAAACGTCTCGAACGCTGGTAGAGCGAGCGCAAACCCGGCCGTCCCACGAAGGAAGGCCCGACGGTCCAAGGTGTCATGTTTGGATTTCATTTTCGAGTTCGATTCTGTTCTAGCTATGTTCTCCAATGCGAACGAGCTGCATACGGCCAGCCCTTTGAGTAAGACATTGTTGTCTGCTATCGCGACTTAAAAATTTCGCTAGTCACAAGCGACGTGACTAGTGTGGCCAGACCGTCGCCTTCCTGCCGCAGTTCGGCGGTCAGACGGTCGATGCCAGACCGATCCGCAAAAGTGAGCGGCCTCCCAAGTGCGAACGTCGTTAGTTTGTGAACGACGGCCCGGACAAACTGATCCTGCCGATTAGCCAGCAAATAACGTTTCAATCCCTCCACCCCGTCGAGTTGATGCTGATTGAATAGGAGGCTTGATGCGTCGATGTCTTTACCCTGACTCTGCGTGCGCCAATTTCCGACGGCATCGAAATTCTCGAGTGCAATCCCCCACGGATCGATCTTTACATGGCACGACCGGCAGGCGGGCTTGTTCCGGTGATCCTCCATCCGTTCCTTAAGCGTCATCTTCAGAATCTCAGGGTCAGCCAGATCGATCTCAGGAACAGCCGGCGGCGGCGGCGGGGGTGGATCATTCAAAATACTTTCCAACAACCAGATACCGCGCTTGAGCGGATTGGAGTCCGTACCATCAGAATTCATGGCCAGCAAACCCGCCTGCGTCAGCAAGCCCCCTCGAATATCCACCGAGTCTAGCGATACTTTTCGGATATCGTGTCCGCTGACATCGTTGATCCCGTAGTGCTCAGCGAGCCGTTGATTGACAAGGGCATAGTCAGCGTGAATGAAATCCAACACGCTACGATTTTTCTGCAACACTTCCTCGAAGAACGCGATCGGCTCTCGCTTCATCGCTTCCCGCAACGTGTCGTCAAATTGCGGATAGCTTGATTGGTCAACGTTCAGATAGTCGAGCAAGCCCATATCCAACCACTGCCGCACAAAGTGCTTCGAAAAACGTTCATGCCGTGGATCAGCCAGCATGCGTTTGGTCTGACGGACCAGTTCGTCCGTCTCGCTGAGTCGGCCAGCAGCGGCGAGATCGATCAGTTCCTCATCCGGAGTGCTACACCAGAGGAACATCGAAAGACGCGTCGCTAATTCAAATTCGTCGAGTGGACGATGCGCTTCTGCTTGCGATGGGGCGGACTGAACCAGATAGAGAAACCGGGGAGACGACAGCACCGCGGCCAGCGTCTCGGTCACGGCCTGCTGGAAATCTTCACAATCCGGACGAATGCTGGCAAACAACTCCATTTCCCGATCGACCTCAGCCTCAGAAACACGACGCCTCCAGGCCCGTTTCATGAAGCGTGATACGACCTCCCGCGCGTAGGCGCTCTCATTCGCTCGGACCTCACTGTCGATGAAGATTCCAGCATGCGACGAAGGAGGCCACTGCTCGTAGACAGGAGCGATCACTTCAACATAATCAAAATGTATCGCCGCAGACCGAGAATGAGATGTGTTGTGCAATCGGATAAACTCGGAGGGATTGGTCGTCTTGCTGGCGCCAAGTTCCTTGGTCTTGCGGACGGGGTTACGGGTACGGATATCACTCAACGGGATATCCCACTCATAGAACTTCGAGTCCCCAGGCAAGGCATCAATAACACAGTCTCGATCGCTGATTCTAGAAGAGGCCTTCCAATCCTTATCTCCTTGCCAACCGAATTCCAAAGCGAGGGTGGGAAGCAAATTGGGTTCATGAGTCGCTCGCGACGCACGAACGCGAACACGCAGTGTTCCCTCGTCCGGCAACCGGTTCCCCAAGTCGACAACATGGCGCTGTCCCGCGGGTAGCACGGCAATAAACGCAGACTGCTCAGGCACTTCGGGGCGAATCAACGTGGGAGTCCAAGCATCTGCCGCCTCGCGCCAAGACCAGGAGGCTGGAACGGTTTGACCCGATTCTCGATTCTTGTAGTGGGATGCCTTGACACCACTCCTATTCGCCCTTTTTCGGGTCCGTTCGTCAGCCTTTTCAAGTTCGACGCTTTTTCTCGCCGACGCCTGTGCCGCAGAAACTCCCCAATACAACACTCCAGGACGCTCCCCCCGCACCGTGGCAAGATTCAATGCCTTACGATTCAGTTCGAGGTAGGTGGCGTATTGGCTGCCTGTCATCTGCAATACTTCAGAACTGTTCTGAAATCCATTTTCCGAGACAGGGTCAGGCGGCAGGTCTTTCGCAAAATCCAGCTCAAGCCCAAGCAAATCTTGTAGTGCATAGTTGTACTCGTATCGGGTCATGCGTCGAAACGAAGAATGCCCTTGCTCAGCCCGAAGCACCTGCGACGCGATCTGAATCTGAGAGGAGAGCCAGTCGATAATCTTGCTCCGATCATCGCCAGCCAGTTTGGGCCCGTCTTCGGGAGGCATTTCATCATTGCTCACGACATCCATCACTTCCAGCCACCAACTCACATCTTCTCCGCGAATCAGATCGGGATCCAGTGTGTCGACGCGAAACTTGGCCTTCTGTTTATCAGGTCCGTGGCATTCCAGGCAGTTTTCAGCGAGAACCGGTTCGATCTCGTCTCGAAACGCTTTCAGATTCGCCTGCGGCGCCTCATGGGCTTGGGGTTGGGCAATCGACTTTCGATACCTCGACTGAAACGCACCTTCCAGCTTTACCTGATCAAGCGTTGGCGTGTCCAAAGTGTTGAACTCTTGGCCAATGGCCGTGGTTACAAACGGTACCTCGGCGATACCGCTAACGAGCAACATGACAAAGACAGCAATCGGGAAAGGCACCAAATTGCCAATTCTGTTGTGGTGTTTGGGTCTCATCGAGGACGGGGCGTAACACACGAGCATCTCTTCCTGCTCCAAGAGGAATCGAAGGGACAAGTCGTGTTGTTAACGATTGACGGGTTCATTTAGAGATATGCTCCACCAACTCGCCAGATTTGCCATCACAATCGAACCGTCAGTCCCATTTCCTTTCGCTTCGAGACACGGTCGGGGTGGTTCGCAAGATTCGTCAGGTTCACCTGAGGTTTGGATCCGACAAGGGACACGACGGCTGGATATCAAGGTTCCTCGAGGAGCTCATTAGGATTCTCTGCACCGTACTTCGCGAGGAGCTCGGGCTTTCCATCCCAGACATCGTGAGGGTGAAAGAAGCCGAACTAGATAAGGATTGCAAGCAGCATCGCAGGTTTCATTTTCCTACGATGTAACGGATGCAGTGTTCTCACAATTCGGTCTGAAGTTGAGCTATAAGGTAATCCGTGGCGCTCGAGTGTGACGCGTTCGCTGCGCCTGGATAGTAGAGCTCGCTCGGGACGCCAAGTTCTTGGCAGCGCTTTTGAAGACCGACGCCGAATGAGGCGGAATGGGTCGGATCTTTTTCCGGAACGCCTTCTGCCGGGACAATCGGGTAGTACATGTAGGTAGGCGGATCGTCTGCGCTTAGAAGGCTGTAAGGCGAATATTCTTTGATCCACGGGAGGATACGCTCTCGCTCAGCTAGAAAGCTTTCGAAGCTATCGAGCCCGAAGGCATGCGCCCCGTATTTACTATTTGGGATCCACGTTCTCATTTGCAACGGATCGAGAGTGGTTTGACCGCGAATGGGCGCGACGCAGGCAAGACGCGTCGATTCTCGCAGCACCGGGTCTTCGTTTTCCGAATCCGCAAGGTCATCGTGGTAGGCGAGCCAAAGACTGGTGCAAGCACCTGCAGATCCGCCTGTTGCAGCGATTCGGGATTTATCGATATTGAATTCATCGGCGCGACTACGGAGGAATTGAACGGCGCGGGCAGCGTCGTAAAGAGGGCCACTAACGGGGGGCGCAAGCCCGCGAGAATGCTTTATCAGACGATAGTTGATCGCTGCAACAGCGATGCCCACATCGAGGAGCGCGGTCGTATCAACAAAGCTGTCTATCTTTTCCTTGTTGCCACCATTCCAGCCACCGCCGTGGATCACGATGACCAATGGCGTCGGACGATTCACGGCCGATTTCCAGAAATCAAGAACGTTTCGCGGGTGATCGCCATAGCTGACATTCGAATAGGTTGGCACCGGGATGGCTTCGTCGTATTCGCCCTTTCTCCAGGCCGGTTGCACTCGTGTCAACTCATCGGTCTTAAAGGCGGAAGCAGCGTGGCCTTCTTTGTTATAGAGTTGGACTTCTTCGGAATTTGATGGTCGAGCATACCGAACTTCAGCCGGACGCAAGACCTCTGTGTGCCAGACATCTACTTTGCTAGGGCTGATGATCCGAGCCTGGGCCCACTTCCATTCGCCATCGGTTGCCCGGATTTGAAAACACTTCAGACCAACCTTGCTACCGACAGCAGGCGGTAAGTGGTTTGTCCCTGCGGCCATAAGACCGCTACCAACATGGTTAAAGCTGACTCTGACCCGACTGCCTACAAGACCCGCCTCTTTGAACATCGGACCACTGTTGGCCTCATCGTTTTTCTCGACCTGATTTCGCGCAGGCTCGGAACGTTTCAGGACTGATGCAAAGTATGCCCCCCGCTCCTTGCCGGATTCGTCTACGATAGTAGACTTCAGTTGGGTTCGGCCTCCTTCTAGATCCAGGTTAAAGGATATTTGTCGGACTCCCTTCGGAATTTTCTTGGACAGCATATTGCCCCCTACGCTCAAGGTCGCCTTGACTGCGTTGATTGGAAAATCGGCTTCGGCCGGCCGCTCCATTAAGGTCACGCGATAGCTGCCTGCTTGGGCGACATCAATTTCCCAATGTCCGTTGAACGCCGGGGCTTCAACCACGACTTCCTGATGCCATGGAAGCTGGCTGGCATGCCAGTCATGGGCGGTTAGAAATGAGGGATTATCCGCTTCGTGGCCAACAGTTATTGGCACCAAGGTCCCCGCGCGCCCAGAGGTCTCTTCCCACCACTCCTCGTAAACGTCTATGAGCCGACTAACGACCGCTGGATGACGGGCAGCGACGTTGTTTGCCTGCGCTCGATCGTTCTTTAGATTGTAGAGTTCCTGCCGACCAACGAGTCGCCAGTCCTCAGACATCACAACAAAGTCCTTGTACTTTTTCGGCTCCGCAATTCGTTGGTTATTCACCACGAGATCGCGGCTCGTCCAACCCGCGTTCCGGTCACGCAACAATGGAACGAGACTACGTCCATGAAGTTTAGGCCCAGATTCACGTTGGACACCGCACAACTCTGCCAGGGTCGGCAGCACGTCGATGTGAGCCGCGAGATGCGACACATCCCGTCCGCCACTTATGTTTCCTCCAGGCCAACGCACGAAAAACGGAACACGATGCCCCCCTTCATAAATAGCCCCCTTAATGCCGCGCAATCCTGCAGTGTGATCCTCCCCTTCTTTCGGATACCATGGCCCAGCCGTTCCATTGTCGGTCATGAAGATCACAATGGTGTTCTCGCGAAGACCTTCCTGCTTCAGGAATTGCTCTAAACGCCCCATGTTTTCATCGAAATTGACAAGCATGCCGTAGAAGTCGGATCGGTTCTTGGAAAAGCCTTTTTCCCGAAACGGCTCCGAGTATTGCTTCGCCACATTATACGGCCCGTGCGGCGCATTTGGCAGCAGATAGCAGAAGAAGGGTTGAGTCTTGCTGGCCTTCATGAAGCTCATCGCCTCGTTGAAGAAGACGTCCGTGCAGTAACCTTGGTATTGGGTCGGTTCTCCGTTGCGGAAGTAGCGGTCGTCAAAATAATCATTACCCCAGAGATCCGGTGTTTGCCCGACTCCCCCACCCCCATGGTACACCGCGGTGTCGAACCCACGATCATGCGGACGGCAGGGATAATTATCGCCCAAATGCCACTTCCCAAACATACCCGTGGCGTAGCCACCGCGCTGCAAGACATTGGCCATGGTCACTTCTTCCGGATGCAGAAACGATCGCCCGGCAATCGTGTGCCAGACGCCTGTGCTCAAGGAGTAGCGCCCGGTTATTAGGGCCGCACGTGTTGGGGCGCAAGTCGGGTCCACGTGAAAATCGGTGAAACGCACGCTCTCATCATGAAGACGATCGAGATGGGGTGTCTTGAAATCCGGGTTGCCGTGACAGGACAAATCGCCGTACCCTTGATCATCCGTCATCACCAGGACAACGTTGGGTTGTCGAGCGACAATCGATGAGGCAAAGCTGATCGCTAGCGTGAGAAAGGCAATAATTCGCATGGACGAGGTCATTTTTAGATTCCTCCCTCGGGTTTAAACCTTGCGATCTTGTCTGCGGCACCAACTAGAACGCGAAGACCGATATTTCCGCGAATCTTGCGATCGATCGCGAACGTCAGGGTCTTGCGCCCGCGAGTGGAAGGAATCCGGGTACTCAGATCTTCGATCTCCCTATCGTCAATCCATAGGCGCAGGCCTTCCGTGCCATTCAAATCCAACGTCAAAGCACCTGCCGCGAGGACAGTCACAAAGCCTCGGACATAGATCGTGTCGCCCTCGCCAAGATCTCCGTCCGGCAGAACGCCGTTTACCATGCTGTAGGCAGGCATCCAAAAAGCGTTTTCATCCGGCACGGCACCGGATTCTCCCGCTGTAAATCGCCACTTACGGATGTAGGGTGTTTCGTTGTTTGCGTACGGTCCTGGGCGACCGAGAACGGAGAGAAACTTGGCTAGGTCGAGAAACTCCTGACGACTGTTCAACTGGTCGGCGAGGCCTTCCGGCATCAGTGACGCCATCGGACCTTGTCTACTAACGTTACTTAGTGAAACACGGATTTCATTGCCGGCGGCAACAGAATCCCGGAGAACGATTTCCTTTTCGCTCTTGTGAGTGATGACACCGGTCTGGATCGTACCATCGTTAAGTATCAGCTGAACGTTTTCGTAGTGTTCGGCGATCGATTTGTTCGGTTCTAGAATCGATTCAACCATGTAACTCGGATCTGCAGCAGCCCCGACGGCAACAAGATTGGGACCAATGGAGGGTCCAACCGAACCAATGCCGTGGCACACGGCGCAGGCCGACGATTGGCGCCGGAAAATCAATTCACCTCGCACTGGATCACCCTGTTGGATCACGTCAGTGGTCAGCGTCTCTCGGTCCTCTCGCTTCAGCGATTGCGTCAATGACTGTGGCGCAGCCGGAGCGAAGATCCGCGCCAACCGGGAGGGCAGCTGCCCTGTGCGTCGATGGTAGGCTGCAACTTTAGCGACGGCCTCAGGATGAAGCTGGTCGGGAACGATCTCCTTGAGCAGTAAACTCGGCCCGGTGCGATGCCGCAAGAATCGGGCGATCAGGTCAGAAGGGTCGGTATCACCGGGATCTTCTTTCAAAATCGCAGCCGTTGAAGCCGCAGCGTCCAGCAAGTCAGCGTTAGCCAATCCGTGGGTGGCGATGTGGCGGGCCTGCAAGTCCCTGGACCGAGACATCTCACGCAGGGCTTCGAGGAATTGCGTCTGCCCCAAGCTCCCCAACGATTCCGCAGCAGCAATGCGCACAGCCATTGAGTGCGCCTCATCACGTAGCACTGCACTCAATGCCTTGCCGCTCTCAACAAGCTTCCACGCGCCGATGTTCGCCGCAATCGCAGCGGCATAGTCACTGTCGCGGCTCGCCAACTGTGGGCCCAAATTGGGGGGGCTATTGCCTAGTGCAACCTTGCCGTTCTTCCCTACCTTTGCCAACGCTTCCAGCAATGCCAACTTTGAGGCCTGCGGGAGCCTGGATCGCCGATGGGTCACGGCACGAAATACGGAACGGACATGTTCGGCTTTAGCCTCCTCGATAAATAGATCCTTAATGGCAGCAAGTTCCGCTGCGGTGGGACGTTTCTGCCTAAGAAATGCCTCCAGTTGTTTGTCGAATCCAACAGAACCAAAACGCTCGCCGAAGGCTCGATGCTCGGCCTTCTGGAACGTCAATTCACCGGTCTTCAACTTCGGCTGCCAGTAGCGTTCCAAGGCCTTGGCTGTCTGTGGCAGGGCGGACGCGATGAATTTGTCTTGCTCGTGGTCCAAGACATTGAGAGCAGCGGTAAACGCTTCGGCTTTGGGAATGAATCCGGCGGATAGCACGGCCTCCATACGCGTGCGAGGAAACGGATCGGCCGCGAGCTGGGAAATCATACCGATTGGGTCCGAGAGAGATTCGTGCCAATAACGAATGATCCGCGCGCCGCTAGAACGAGCGTGACCGTCCTCGGCCATCAACACTTTCTTCAAAATCAACTCGCTCGGGCTTTCTACATTTTGGCAGGTCCACATGGCTTCAACCAGATGTCCATCGTATCCGCCTTCATCGGGGTTCAGACGGGTCACCCAGGCTTCGATCGCTGCAAGAACTTCCGACGGATCGCGCTCGCTCAGTTCTTTACGGGCCTGATGCCGGGTCCAGGCGTTAGGGCTCTTCAAGTGATCGAGCAACATGTTGGTCGGTTCTCCCACAAGTCTTGGCCGCTCCACCAACGGACGTTCCTTGTGGGTAATCCGCCATATCCGACCGTGTTCGTGATCCCGACGCGGGTCGCGGAAATCGTGTTGAGCGTGATTGATGATGGAGTTGTACCAATCGGCTACATAGACCGCACCGTCAGGCCCAATCTTGCAATCCACCGGCCTGAAATTGGGATGCTTGGCGGCGATCAACGGAGGCAAGACATTCGCACTGAATCCAGCGCCATCCTCAATAAACTCATAACGAATAACCGCACGGCTCTTGAATCGACAGGTCAGAAGCTGACCGCGGATCTCATCCGGAAAATGCATCCCGGTGACTAAGTCGCCGCCACATTGTTTCTCTGTGCTGATCAACGGCGGAACGCGGACGGGCTCGTCGCTCGCACCGGATCCGGGCGAGAGATACATGACCCGCGGATTGTTCACCATGAACGATTGTCCCCAACGATCGAAGACATGTCCCCAAGGATTGCCCCCCGTCCCCCTAACGAACATCTTCAATTCTTGGGTCCGAGGATTGTATTGGTAGACACCGCCATTGAAGTTGCGAACAACGCCATACTGTGTTTCCACCTGCGTATGGAGAAAAATACCTTCCTGGAAATAGATCCACCCGCCCGGCCCGCGTCGCCAAGCACTGATAGAATGGTGACTGTCCTCGATGCCAAATCCCGTCAGCGCGACTTCCCTCACGTCGGCCACATCATCCCCATCGGTATCTTTGAAGAAAAAGACGTCCGGTGACTGTGCGACGTAGCAGCCGCCATTGGCCAATTCAATTCCCGTGGGAAGATAAAGGCCGTCGGCAAAGACCGTGGACTTGTCCGCTTTCCCGTCATTGTCGGTGTCTTCAAGAATGATGATCTTGTCGTTGGCCTCCTCTCCGGGCTTGAGCTGGGGATAGGCCCATGAACAGGCGACCCAAAGGCGTCCTCGTGAGTCCCACATCATGTGGATCGGATTCGCAAACATAGGCTCCGACGCGAATAGGTTCGCCTGGTAGCCCTCCATCAAATCGAAGTTCGCCAACTCTGCTGCTGGATCGTGATTATTGATCAGATCCAGATCCGCGTTCTTGAGATTGGCAGACTTGATGCCCTGTCTCTTATACACATCTCCGAGCCCACGAGACCTCTCTACATCTC
>CAJXVR010000163.1 GCA_913061285.1 uncultured Verrucomicrobiota bacterium
CTCGTGGGCTCGGAGATGTGTATAAGAGACAGCCGCAGAGAAGTCCCCGATTTCATGAAATCATCAACGATCAAAATTCGAGCCTCACTCAGTCCATCGGCTAAGTGTCGCCGAACTACAGAGATCAACGATTCCGGCTCAAAATGCACCTTCCCCAGGTTGTCACGCCTTCGTGCCTCTAGTAATCCCAGCGGAATGTCCTGCGCCATCCGAGAAAGGGCATCAGCGGCAATGATACCCCCTCGAGAGATACCAAGTACCAAAGTAGGGGAGTATCCGCCATGCCCGTATTCCAGCTTTATCACCTCGTCATAGGCATCCTCGATCAAATTGTAATAGTCCCACCAACTAACCCGTCGAAGAGCCGAACCACTATGCGGAGCCTCCGGAAGGGCTCTACGTGATTCTTCCATTTTCGACCTCAGCGATCCCATGACCATTCTCAATGCCCCAATTAACTTTCGAACTGAATGAATGTCCGTCTGGTTCAGTGAAGTCACAAACTTAGCTAGACCGTCTACCTCGCAAGTACCACTATGAATTACTACGATCGGGAGATGATATCCATAAGCCATACCTAATTCGTTAGCAACCCAACCGGTATGTTTATCAATGACCGCAACGAGTCCTTCGCACTGTGAGATTTTTGTGCGAACATCGGACGGTGGACTATCTGCAATCGTTCCTTGAAGAGACATGAGAATCTCTATTCCGTATCGTTTAGCCACTTTCGTCACGACTCTAGCCACGTAATCAGTCGAGTCATTGATGTTATGACTCAAGAAAACGCTATACTTTGTAGGAGCGGATGTGGCGGCGTCACAAACTGGCATAGTGACTCTGCTAAACCGAATTTTCTTGAATTTGAAACACTCGGAATTGTTAGTTGCAATATAATCCACATCGTTTGAAAAAGGGAGAATATAGGTCTTGAAAGATGGAAGTACATACTGGTCGAAGGTACGAACAATATCCAAGACTGGCTTTCCGCCTCGCGATTGGTGTCGATAAATGTAGCGCGCTCGCATCTCATTCTCATCTGCATGGATGAAAATTCGTGCATCAGCATAGTCGTCCAACGATTCGTGTAGTGAAAATAGTCCTTCAACTATCACTATGCTACCAGGATCGATCGAGACGGGACTCTTCTTACTCCTGACAACTCCTTTTTTGATGTCGTAGGTCCTTGGAAACCACGTCCCAGTATTTGATATCAACTCAATGTCTTTACGCAATTGTTCGAAGTCGAAATTTGACGGATGATCGCCGACATATTGTGCGATTTCCGATACTTTCCTTTCATCAGGGTAAAGATTCATCCGTTCCTTCCGGGATAACTTTAGATATCCGTCAACCGGGACGATTACGAGATTCTCGGAATCTCGGAATTTCAATTGCCATTGTTGGCAGAGAAATGTCTTTCCCGAACATTCACCGCCCGACATTGCGAGGATCTTTGGTCGATCTGTTTTGGAAGAGCAGTTGTCAACTACATCTTGAAAAAAGTTCTCGATGGTCGATTTCATATTTGTCGGTCGAGTGAAACCAGATTCACCGTTAAAATAGCTTTAGAACGTTGAATTAAATAGGCGCTGTCTTAACTCGTTCTCGTAGTCTCACCCCTATTGAATTGGTCCTTTTTTTCCGCGAGAAGCTCAATTCAGGAAAACCTTCAACAACACCATTCAATTATCTACTCCGCCGAAGAAAAACATTCTTCGCGACAGAACCGGTATCTTTACCAATGATATCCATGAAACATACTTCACCACATTTTGGTGGAACTCCGCACGCTGTGTAACCAGCGGCAAGAGCAACATAGTAACGCAAATTCTTCTGATCCCTACGCATCATCTTAAACTCACTATATATGACAACCAGTTCCACCGGAGTTCGACGTGACACACAGGCAAAAACCAATTCAATATGCCCCGGCAAAGCCTTAACACTTCCATCTGAAAAAACACCCTTTACCCTAACCCAAATTTCATCCGCGACCTTGCCGATTATTGCTTTTCCAAACGTAGACATAATAAACGTCAGTATCGCGACAGACCCGATGTCCAAGCCATCAAAACTAGCAACTGAAGGAGTTCTGAGGTGAACTTGCGAAATGATCGCTCCCTGGTTCCCTGAATCATCCATCAATACCTTTCTGCTTTTCTCTTTCGCATTCATGCGTTCCAAACTACCCTTAATACAGGTACGCTTCAACCCAGCACCAAGAGGAACATGACAACTTCAGAAGTCGAAGAGATCTGGAAAGACTTCCTTGAGGAAGTTAGTCCCAACAAACCAAACCCACAGCTTGCCCCTGCGCTACGCCAATTCCGAGCCCGACTAAATAGCCTTCACAGAACGACGGTCGACCATAACCGGCTACGTAAATCGATAGAAGGCTCCCTAGAAAACAAAAACTTTCGTATTCGTCTGGCTGCATGTGAGCTCATGGAAGCAATCGCATGTCCCGAATTTACGTGTGTCTTACTCAAGGCCAGCAAAGTAGATACTGCAGAGTCCGTAAAAATTGCCGCAGCAAGGGCAGCACACAATTTGCCGCTCTCCTGCGTACCCTACATTTTGAATTTCCTCTCAGACTACGAGTGCGATGATTATCTAGGCCTCAGCGTTCTTGAGAGGCTCGGGGCTGGTGCTGTCGAACCGATTTGCAACCACCTCAAAAAACAAGCAGAATCTTCAGAGCCACCCTCTCAGGGTCTCATTCGTGTCCTTGGCAGAATAGGATGCCACACGGCAGGTTCGACGTTGGAGTTTCTGTACCGGCTTGCGATAGACTCGAGCCGCTCGACAATCCTAGAAGCAATAGCCAGCACAGGCGCGCCCAATCTCGAGAAGATCGCAGAGCATGCAAGTATTGATGCGGAGTGGATTTGTCGAGCCCGGGCAATTGAGATCGCAATCAGGCACTCGTTGCAATGCCTTGCTCCAAGAATTTCTGCGCTCACACGGGATACCAACTATTCGGTAAGAAAAGCAGCTCGCGAATACCGAGAAATGTTGAGTCCGGGCCTGGATTCCGAAAAGTCAGTTAGCTCCTTGAAGCAGTTGAAGAGTTTAAAGCTTAACGCCGAATTAACCTTCATCCTGGACGCAAGGAACACTACCGTGCCGCAGGAAGTTGCTCATAGCCATTTCTACCCTATTCGCGAGCAAGACCCTGATGAGATTTACACGGCAGGCGTATCATACCTTCCGGTTAGAGAGGTTAGCCTAGAGCGACGCTTGCCTTCTCGAAATGAAGTTTATATACTTTTAGAAACGAAGGCAGTGTTTATAAATGCGAGCACTGCGAACTCAATTGCAAGGCTAGACTATCCAACGGTAACCCAGGTTGACGTTAAAGAATTAGATACCTGTGCAAGAACGGGCAAACTCCAGGCTTGCCTAAGTGGAGCCGATGCTTCACTAGTTCAAGCTGCGCAAAAGGAACACAGATCTCAGGCTGAAAGCTTACCTTGGACTCCTGTTTTGATTTGTCTTCCGGAGGATCTACGATCAAGTTCTAGTCTAGTAGGCATAGAATATGCAGAGAACATAAACTATGGCTTCAAAAGGCAAGGTGAACTTCAAGGGCTGCTTGACACTATCTTAAAAGAAGGAGGCCTTCCGGACCCGTACTCAGGCTTTCTAAAAGGAGATGGGTCGGAGTCGTGGTTGCGATCTGAATTCAAGGCTGTTGAACGAGCGGTTCAAATGGGCGCACTTCGGAGACTACGTGCTGGACCTAGAAAGCACGCGATGAAGTTCGAGGTCCTTGAGCGTCGATTTGAGAATCTTTGCATGGACACAGGTTTATTTGAGATTTGGCTATGTGAGTATGGGCGAAAAGCGTTCGACAAAATGGTGCCAATTCTTCTTAGGGACAATTCGCTTCGTGGATTCTATGGGCCATCTCTCGAGGCATTACCATTCGAATTTCTTGATGTAGTTGCCAAGCAGTTAGGCAGTTCTCTTGGAGTTGCAGTATTGATTTGGAATGGCTTCGGGCAAGAATGGGTGGACTTCTGGGATTCTTTTGAGGGCGGCGAGCTCCGGTTAGGTTTTCTCGATTATTTCGCGCAGTTCCAAGAGTGTCGTCGGCTATTCTCGAGTCGGATGCATCGAGAAACTGGTGGTATTCTTGACTGCATAGTTAATAGTGTAAACAAGGATTTACATAGGCGGACCGACTTCTTTGAACCCGGAGGGCCTGAGTGGGCGTCGCTTACACATTGCGGTGTGAGCACTGACGAGGTAGCCGACATCGCTCGCACGTTCCGCGGTTGGGAAGCGGCTACTGATCTATGGAAAAAGGTAAGAATGGACGGCCGGTCTGGTATAGAAGACCGTTCTGCCGACTGCAGGCAGGACCCGTTTGAGGAAGGGCTCTATGAACTTGGCCAGCGGTTGGAAACAATGATGGATCTGTCAGAAGTAGACAGAGACCTTGATTCTCTAATCTCTATTTTAGAAATCTTGGGCGTTCAGTTTGATTTTGAGTCTCGACACGTAAAGTATGGAAGTTTCCAGGTTGAGGTTCAAATGAATGGTGGTGCAATATCTTTGAAACCTAAGATTACGATGAGGACAAGGCGTGACCTCGGTTCGAAATGGACTTTGGTATTTCTTCACGAGATTGGGCATTTTCTCCTTCACGGACGTTGGATGTCAGAGATTCAGCTCATGCAACATTGTAGCAATATTGTGAGTAGGACTAGGTCGGAGACCTCTCGGGCTATCGAGAACATGATGCGCGTTGGCCTCTGGCGAATCAGCAGATTCTACTCTGCGGTTGAGCAATCGGCTGATGGATTTGCAGTTCGAACTCTATTTTCGCCTAGTTTCGTTGATGCGGCTCGCGCGCAGTTTGTTAAGGAAGATGGTATCGATATATTCAAACTCAATGATTTCGCCGCGCTGAGGCTTGGCCTGGATCCTCGGGGGCGTTGGGGCGATCGCGATCGGTTCGAAACTCACATACGTGGTTGTTTGGGAATCAATAGGGACCCGTATTATGGTCTTATTCCCGTTTCATCTAAAACCATCGAAGCGATGGAGGTGGCGTCACGTCGGCGTGTTGAAGAACTGCTTTTGGGTATGTGGCATGAGGTCTTAAATTTGTTGAACGGCGGGGATCCATGTCCGCTTTCAAAGAAGCGGTTGGCGATGGGAGGACGGGTTAGTCGCCCTGGATTGGGATTTGATGGAATTGTATGTTAGTTGTTTTAGAGTACCTTCCGGAGTAACTGAATGGTGTCCGTTCCTATGAAATGATCTCTCCATAGAACCAAGCACCATACCGACTCATCCTACCTTCGATCTCCAAATCTATGCTATCTGCACGCTCCACGTCGGCTTTACGTTGGCTTCGATCGTGGAGATGGGCCTCAAAAAAGAAAACGAACACTCTGATAACACACGATGTAATGAACCAGTTCCCAATCGGGGTATTGGCGAGTCTCTATACCTTTCCCCTAAGGGAAGATGTCTCGTTTGCCAGCTGCTCTCGAACTTCAAAGCGAAAGATTTCTTTCTGTCGAAGACGTTCTCAAAAGGGGGCACCCATTGGGGCGTTTGTCAATAGACATAAAAATTTCTTGCCTCAACTTTTCCTAGTTTTCTTCGTTGAGTTGTTACTGCTTTCAGACTCCGTTGCCCTCGGTTCCGATTCGAACCATGGACTTCTACTCATCGATTCCGAATTCACCGCTCTGTGACGGTGATTCGTTCAGTCACCCATCTGGATCTAGCTAGCTCACCGCGGATTTGAATCCAGCGGCGAAGAAGTCAAAACCAAGTTTCAACCTCACTGCCCATCCTGTTACCACAGGACCAGAAAACCTTCTGTGCCAGGCCGTGTTCACTCAGTTCTCAAAGATTGATAGATAACGACAACTCGTATCGGTTCCAATGAAGGGAAATACTTCTTCAGAAACTATTCGCCTCGAAGAAAAAGGGGCGCGGAGTTTAACACAATTTCGTGTGGTTGGCACGTGAGTAGTGAAGGGCTAGTGTCTGGGTATGCACGAATAGTGGCGGAGAGGGTGGGAATCGAACCAGATTTACGCTGATTTCGGGTCAATTTGGCTCACTTTCAAAGACTACTCAAGCCTAATCGTCCAGTACTCACTCACTACTTCCGCGTAAAATCTTCTGACAGTTCTTCTGACACCCAGTAGCGTGATCCTTAGCGAAAATCTTCATCTGAAAAGGCTAGGAATTGCGACTGCGGGGATGATGTTGGCGGGGAATCGGCTGACAATCGCTCACGCAGGTGATCCATTCAGCAAAGACATGGATCGACCATACTATTGCTGGTTAGATGCGTTCGCGAGTCCTTAGACAGGGCTTCTCAACATGAAGTATTTGTGATAGCATTTCCATATGACTAAGAATGTTGAATTGGTTGTGCAGCAGATTCAGGGGCTGTCGGAAGCTGAGCAAGCGGAGCTTGCCCAGGCCCTTGATGCTGAAGATTGGTCAGATTTGGTCGTATCTGAAATGCGCCTTCGTGAATATCGAGAGTCTGGGCAAAAGGGTGCAACAATTGACGAGGCGTTTGCTTCCATTCCGGCCAGTTAGCCTGTGGTTGTAGTTCGATTTCAAAACTCTGCGCTTCGAGAACTTCATCGGCTTCCTTCAGAGCTTTTGGCTCGGATGAAGCCGATTTTTCGTGCTTTGGAAGAGAACCCTCGACCACGTGGGGTTAAAAAGCTTAAAGGAGCGAAGAATCGGCATCGTATCCGGGTAGGTGATTACCGCATTGTCTATGAAATTGATGACGAGGCGTCGGAGGTCATTATTTTGAGAATCCGACACCGCCGGGATTCATATCGTTAGGAGAGGCCCAGGCGGAAGCCGCTGAGACGGAAGAAATAGAGAAGCTGGGTGTAGAGTTGAATCGACATCAAGACCCGCGTGAAGTGTTGTCGATTCAGCTCTCAAGAAGCTCTCCTGACGGAGGCTTCTCAAGCACAGGGATGTATGATACGATGCTGCTATGACTGAGACTGTCACATCACTGTTGCAAGCATTTGAAGAGCTCTCTCTACCGGAGCAGCGAGAGCTTTTTGATGCTCTCGAAGACCGCATCGATGGCGCTCTCGCAGAGCAGAGCATGCAGGAATTTCGTGCGTCAGGAAGCAAGGGAATCCCGGCCCGGGAAGCGTTCGCTCTCGCAAGAAAAGCGACATGAGCTACGCAGTAGTCTTTACGAATACTGCACAGCGTGATCTCTCTAGGCTCCAGTCATCGATTATGGATCGAGTGGAGCCTATTATTTTATCCTTGGAAGAAACACCCCGGCCACAAGGTGTGAAGAAGCTCCAGGGATACAAGGAGTTTTACCGAATCCGGATTGGTGACCATCGAATCATTTATCAGATTAACGATGCTGCCAACCACGTGGTGATTTCTCGAATTGTGCACCGCCGTGACGCATATCGCTAGGGAATGCCCGTTCGGAATCGGATTGTGCTTCAATGGAAGAAATTCAGCGTGTGTAGTATCTAACTATACACCCCCAACCCCGTATCTGGGGCTTCCTGAGAGCGCATTTCAGTCGGAGCAGCGATTGCTCAACTAATGCTCTATCGCGGGGAGGCGCGCCAGAATCTCGCCAAACACGTTTTCTATTTCAACCAAGGGCGTTTCGCTCAGGCGACTACTTCAACGTGATGAATCAGGCCAGCTTTCTAAGCCTCCTCTCAAACGCCATTATTGAGTGGAACAGCCATCGCTTTGGCGACATTCTGGATTCAGCCGAGAGCAACGGCAAAAGCTTCAGCGATGAGGCGCTGGCCCATGTGCAGCCGCTGCAATTCAAGCATGTTATCGTGAATGGAACCTACGACTTTGGAAGAGCAACATGAATTTAGTTATCATTTATTTGGGTGCCGCTTTATGTGAAATTTCCGGTTGCTTTGCCTTTTGGGCGTGGTTGCGCTTAGAACGGTCGGCGTTGTGGCTAGCCCCTGGGGTGGTCAGCTTAGTTCTCTTTGGATATTTGTTGACGCGCGTTGATGTAGCTTTTGCCGGTCGTGCCTACGCAGCCTATGGTGGCGTCTACATCGCAACATCGTTGTGTTGGTTATTCTTCGTCGAGCGAATAGCTCCGGACCGTTGGGACTATCTAGGGGCGGTCGTCTGTTTGGTCGGGGCTGGTATCATTCTCTTCGGCCCACGATGATTGGGATGGATGGACGCTGAATAATCTGGCAGCATCGGCTGCAGAATTCTTCCCGAAGTTGACCAAGCGAATGATCACTTTCTGCTGTTGCGTCTTAAGTTTAAGCGACGTCCTCCTATTCCGGCTGCTTTCCGGGGGGGGCATTTAAAAACGTTGCGAGTGCGTTCGTGTAACAATGCACGCTCGAACTGAATGTTCCGAATTTTTTCGGATTTGCAGTCGTGTGAGAATTCAACGTTCGTTAGGCAGCTGAGCGGGCGTTACGGTATGCCAATGTAATTCTGGATTTGTTTTTCTCTCCTTGTGGCATCAACAGCACGAAGCTGTTGTATGTGCTATTGAAAAAGTGATAGTCAAAGCTTACCGATTCTCCAGATTCGACCTGTAGCACTGCTTTCCCGCGATCACTCCACCGCTTTCCAAATATAATGTCTCGAATGAATGGGGTATCTGGTTTCGCGATAGCATCTAGACCAATCTGTCCAATCTCGTTTTCAAAACGCTTCGACAGAAAACAGTTTCGGAGCCCTTGATTTTCTGAAGTCCACTGGCTCCTCGGATGAAAAACGAGAAGGCAGCAGCGTTTAGGAGAATTGAGCACGTATCTTCGTAGCGCTGCATGGATTGATCCTCCAAATTCTTTGGCTAAATGCTGGGCAGACTTTATCGAGAGCGGCAGTTTCTTGGCCTTGTCATCAAAAATATCGAGTTGAAAAAGAGCAGAGGATGCTCCGAAATTTGCCTCTCTCTCAAAGAGTTGCTCAACATCAGGATCAAGTGTTTTGGCATCGTCTGCCCGGCCTAGGACATCACTCTGCCACGGTAAAACGCCATGGAAAACTTCGTGAAGTTTAACAAAATTCTGTCGAGACGCTTTCATCGATTGATCGATATAAATGGTTCTCTGACGAAAATCTATCATGCCCAATAGCTTGTCGAGAACCTTAGGAATGAACCCAAATTTCTCGAGAAACCCTGGTTCGACGGCGCTTAGATCAATCGAATCAGCCACGCATAATTCCGCGTAAGTGACAATCTTTTCCACAGGAGTCGGGAAGACCCCCCATGCCTTGGCTCCACGGAGAAGATTCTCAGAAATCTTCGAGATGTCACCGCTGCTTTCTAATGCTGTGTTTGAGTCTTCCACACTGAACCTATGCTTTTTGAGAACGAAGAAACTGAAGATACTTTGCTAGCTCTTTCTCCTCTTCAGCGGATAATTCACCTAGACTTCGTAGCGCTGCTCCGGCCATAGTTTTAGCTCCTTCTGCTCTCCGTTTGCTCGCATATCCCGCTTCCTCCATCAACATTTCATAGTCGATTTCGTAAAGCGCGGCGAGCTTGTGCAAAAAATGAGGAGAGGGTTTCTTTACCTTATTGTTTTCTAGCTGACTGAGGTATGCATTGGAGATCCCCGTCGCTTGCTCCACTTCTCGAAGTGAAAGCTTCCTAAGATCACGAGCTGTTCGCAGTCCATCACCTAAGTTTTTGCCGTCTGGTTCTTTCATGGTGGTTGATCTCACTTGCTTAATAGACAGCACATCGATCATAAGATCAAGCAAATACTAAACAATGCTTGACATATCAAGCATTCATCAACATACTGATCGTGAAGGCTGAATTAGGTTTTGGCCGGAAAAAGAAAAGCCCACCGCTGGAACGGTGGGCTTTTGATAGGTGCAGTTGCGTGGGCAACTGCGCACTTCTACTCCGAAGAGCTTGGTGCTTTTGACAACGGAACCATAGCAGGGATCGGAGCTGGAGTAAAGACGTCCCACGTCAAAAACACAGATCCGAAGTGAAAAAGAAAAAAGTTCGATACTATGTGTTCCGAGCATGGAGAAAACATCCAGAAACAGGTGAGCGTCTATGGGCGAAGTCCTACGGCCTCAAGGCATGGAGAATTCCCGTCTTCGCGAAGTGATCAGAAAGGAATAGATATCCATGGCTAAAAAACACAATTGTGGCGGCGAAACGCGCCCCGATCCAAAAAACGTTCCGGTGAAACCCCACGTCAGATCAAAGCCTGGATCGTCTTGCTATGGTCCAGGGAAACCTGGCCCTAAGACGGTTTCAGTGAAGCGGCATCGTCGGTCAACACCATAAACGTGATGAAATAAGATGCCGCCATGGTGCGCTCCGCACTGTGGTGGCATTTTTGTGAACTGTCTGACTTGGTAGGAGTGAACAGTTTGCTAGTAATCTGTTCACTTTACGCCTATGCGCTAGCTAAAACCAAGGCCACACAATCTCGGATGATGAGGTTATGCGCGACGATTGTAATCGCTGCAGCGTATATTCCCGGTACTATTGACCATACGTGCAGATCACCGGACAGACGCTGTGTACTGGTTCAGCGGAAAACGCTGGATTGCGAGAAATGCTAACGCACAAATGCCGTTGGGTTTCGTTGTCAGACAGAGGGGGGCGGAATTCGTGAAGAGACTAATCTTCTCGAGAACGCTTTTCGGCCTCAATAACGATTTCGGATACGCTTATGTTAAGGGCTTCCGCAACTCGAAGAAGAGCATCAAGTGTAGGGTTTCGCTGTTGCTGTTCGATAAAGCCAATCATGGGCTGCGACAATCCCGACCGAGCTGCTAGCTCGGTTTGCGACAGACCTTTTTCCTCTCGCTTCTCCCTAACGATTTGCGCCACCTGGTGGAGTAAACGATCCCGATATTCTTTTCGTTGCACGATGGCTTCAAGGAATACCGTGAAAGGAGGGCATATCTGGAAATAACTATAGTTATTGATCTTTGCGATCGACTTGGTATGCTGGCTAAATGAGTGACAATCAGGATTCAGAACATCCGTTTTTGACGGGCCTCGATATTTCTTTCAGGAACAGAATCGGTCCAGATCCCCATGAAGGTGGAGCGAGTACACCGGCCCTAAATGACTGTCCAGACATTTGGGAAACTGAATCCGGTGACTTTGCGGTGATTGGCATTCGGATTACAGAGAAAGCCAAGCAATCGCTTCCAGAGACAGTTGGATGCGGTCCAGATGAGGAAATTGTGCTGCTACCAAGAAAGCTTCTTGTCGGTGCGAAGGCTCACATCCCAGATTGAATCTGGGTTATCCACAGGCTGCCATCAGCCACTTTCTCAGGAGGCTCGCAAGGAGGTATAATATCTCCCAATGGAGTCACTTGTTGCCATTCTTGAGGCAAACTTCACCTTGATCCAAACCGCTGGTATCGTTGGGAGTTTTCTTCTTGCCTCGTGGGCACTTTTCATCGACGCAAAGGTCAGAAGAGCTAGTAACTTAATCGCCATCACGGCACATCACCGGGAGATTTGGAGTCAGATTTATTCTACGCCGAGTCTCACTCGCATCACAGATTCTGATGCTGACCTTGATAAGAGACCAATCACAACGAAGGAGTGGCATTTTACGCGATCGCTGTTTCTCCACTTGGCGTCTGCCTATCAAGCTGCTAGCGACGGATTACTGGCGACGCCAGAGGGGCTCCGCAGTGATGTTCGAGATTTTCTTCTCTTGCCAATTCCGCGAAAGGTTTGGATAGAAATCCGGATGAAACAGAACGCCAAGTTCAGGCAATTCGTGGACTCAACGGTTCAGTAGATTTGCTATTAGATAGCATTCTCGAAAGAATGGTTGGTAACGTCGGAATCAAACATCAGAGTTCATTTCAAACTGCTGGGGTTTTGGGCATATGGCGAAACTTGGAACAGGTGCCTCTCCGATCCCAGCTCGGCTCGGCCGGTCGATCTTCACAGGAACAGTGATATCAATGGGAGCGAACACTATGAGCGATAAACCATCTGGGGATCTCCAGACTTTGGCCCGTCAGTGGGGGCGACCCGCGTTTCCTTCACCCAAGGCAGCAACTCCTGGCTTTGGACGCCGTCTCTGAAACAGGCGCAGGAGCGCCTCAATCAAAACGCCGCCTTACGAAGTGCCCTTTTGCTCCATGGTCCCAACGGTGTGGGCAAGAGCGCGCTCATCGCTCGCTGGCTTAAGGACTTGAATACGCGCCTGTTTGTTCCCTTAGTCTTTACCCAAGCCACCCTGAGTGCCAGCAGCCTCTTGGGAGCCTTGTGCCTCAAACTGGGAAAAGCCCTTGTTTACCGGCGTGAACGGCAACTTCAGTCTATCGAAGAGGCGTTGGGGGAAATGGAAGGGCGCGTCCCGGTCATCGTTTTGGACGAAGCACAGAATTACAACCAACCAACCTTGGAGGAAATCCGCCTCTTGCTAGGACTAAATCTCCCGGCCCAGCCAGCCTTCGCACTGAACCTCATAGGGGACCAAAACTTATTGAGCTCGCTCAAGCTGCGGCATCACCGCGCACTCTACTCGCGCTTGGCCGCGCAAGTCGTGCTGGAGCCTTGGAACGCCCAAGAGTCCCTGCAAGCCTTGGATACAGCCCTCCGTGCCGTAACCTACAGGGACGATGTTCGAACCTAAAATACTTATGAACAGTGCATTCGGCATTCTTCGAGTTCCGGGTTTCGAATCCACAGTTCTCTCGAAATGACATCCTTCATCAACATGATTAAAAGGATCTAGGCGAATATTTGTCGATGAGGAAACTTTCCCCAGGCTAAATGTATCATAGAAATCTTGGTTTTGAGAAGCAGACTTTACATCCTGACAGTGACGTTTAGAGTTGAGACGTGATGAAATCTTACCCACGTAAGAACGAAAGATTTTTGAAAGCCACGTTGCTGATATTTGCGACCTGCTGGCCGCTAATCGGAGCAAGTGAGGTGGTTTTCGAGGCCAGGTTTGACGGCACGGATGCTCACGAATGGAATACGGGGCAAGCTCACAACTTCTTTATTGAGCCAGAAGAAGGAATCTTCAGTGCGCAAATGGAGAATCGTGTTCCAGAGAGTCCGCCAGCACGGTATGCTGTGGTGGAAGTTGATTTGGACCCAACGGAATCATTCCGTCTTACGTGGAATGAGCTGGTCGAGTTTGAAGGATTTGGGCGCGCAAACTTCGGATTGTTCAGCAGCGATTTAATCGCCGAAAACAGAACACGAATTAACCTCCCACAGTTGCTCAGCGCTAGCACGGTTAATCTTGGGTTGTCGGGCTCAAACCGGGAAGGCTTCGGTAGTTACGACATGACTGTCGTAGATCGGAATCGTATGAATAAAGGGCAAGGCGGTAGTGGAGCCGGTCGGGACTTTTCAGGACAGTGGCTACAGTGTGAAATTGTATACGAGAGGGAGCAAGGCGATGTGCGATTCATAGTATCTTCCATTGCCGAAGAGGACGAAACAAATGTCCTATTGGATTTTGATACCACAGTTGCTGGATTCAGTACAGATATGGTTCATCTCGGATTTAGCAATTATCCAATCGGACTGACGCCGAATCAGATTTGGACGACACATCCAGATTCTGTTGCACGTGTAGAGGTCAAGAATATTGTTCTTGAAGGTTCGCGCCTTTCGAATGCCCAACAAAAGCCAGGTCTCGAGGTTTCTAGTGTCGTTTCCGGAAAAGAGTCCGTGCTCGTGGAGGAATCGTTTGAGATTGGAGCAACGGTGAAGAATCGCGGTTCAATAGACATTCATGCGGACCGAGCACTTATCTTCCTTAGTGAAGACCGCCACCAGGATGAAGACGACTACCAATTGCAGCAGACCGGCGACTCTTCATTCGAAGTGTTTGCCGATCCTTTTATGGCTGGCGATGAGCGAACGTTCAGCGGTGTTGTGATGGCCACGGATTCAACACCTTCGGGCCGATACTTTGTCATCGTCGAGTTTCTGACAAGAGCCGAAGATGCTCTCGTGTTTGATACACGGAACCTAGTCAACGTTTCTGACAAACAAATCACTGTGAATAATCCGGATGACAAGCCGGTTATTGAAACAGGAACCACGGCTGAAATTAAAACCGAGCAAGATGGCTCACGAAGTTTCTTGTTTCCATTTTGGGCAGAAGAGGGAATGTCACACACGGTGTTGTCCTTTGGTGATATTACATCGAGAGTAGGGACTACTGTAAGCAACATTCTAGGAAACGGAGAATTTCTTGAGGCACGCTTTCCCATCGATCTGACCCGCGAATTTGAGTTTTTTCGTGTTGGTGTGGAGAAACCTCAAGAGCCCACCGAACCTGTCATCCAACCACTTCCACTTGAGATAGCTTTTCAGATTTACCCAAGAGATCAACACGGTCAAATTGGTGGGGTCCGGTCTCCGAACTGGAAACCACACAGGCAGAACATAGTCACACGGCAGGACGAAGCTGGACATTATGAGCCATACCGCAAATGTGTAGCGCACGTCTGGGATGGCAGTCCAATCAATCTTGCCAAGTATCTTGAGGGGTATTCGGAAAACCAACAGCTATTTGAAGATGATGCCTTTCTGTCTTGGCGAGTAAATGGAGTATCTACCGGATTCAGGGTAGGGCTACAGTCAGCACTATCAGAAGTCGAAACATTTGAACGCTTAAATGTTGAGGTTGCAATAGCAAGCGATGCACTGGTGTTAGATCATTTGATCATAACAATTATTCCCCCAGAGACAGTCACAGAATTCGAAGATTGGCATCGTGAAAATAGCGATCTTGCATGGCTTGATGAGTTGCCCATTCCGTATGGGTGGGTCATCCTTGAAGGAGGAGGAGTTTTTGGTCCGTTGATAGAACCCAAAGACCCTGAGCCAGAAGACTGCGAGACGCAGCGATGGCAGAAGCCTAAACATCAGGATGATTTCTATCACCCTGCGGGGATCTACAAGATGCGTTCTGAGGTAGCTGCGAATGGTGCCGGGCACCAAGCAATTTTTAATGCATCTGGTATACTTATTACCAGTGGTATCAGCGCTGGAAGTGCTGACAGGAGCGCACCGTTGTCCTTATCCAATAGAACCTCTGACCATGAGGACACTGATGTTAGGCCGTTCATTTGGGCATTACAGATTGATGGCAATCCTGTTGGCCGTAGTCCCTTTGTTAGCTATCTGAATCTCAGTGCTCCCGCACTCTTCGAAGGCCACACCCTGAGTCGTTACTTTGAACGGCGCCCCCCATTATTACCAAACACTAATCCATTAAATCCCGGCACATGTCAACCAACACCAGAATAGCAATGTTTTCAGTGCTTGTGTCAATTGCGCTTAGCGCACTAACACTTGGAGCACTCGAACCCTTTGGAACCAAGTTCCTTCCCGAGGGCAACGTAACCACCGGCATTGAAGGTGGCACATCCGCAACTTTTACGGTTGGTAATACAACATATCCTCTATATTTCGAGGGAGGAGCGGGAGAAGCACTTCAACAAGTCATCGCTGATGACTTGGCGGAAATCTTTGGGCACGTTAAAGAGATACGTTTTCGCGCGCGTGCTGTTGCAGAAGAAGGTGTCACAATAATTAGTGTGGGTAAGTATCCTGTGTCTTACGAGGCGACGGATGATGATATGAGCCTTCCTTTTACTCATTGGTTTAGTTTTCCGGGAGTGCGAACGCTCAGGCCTGAAGCATTGAAAGATGAGTTCACGCGAGTAGTCACCTATAATGGACAGAAATACCTACTTGTAACCAAAGACCTGATAAAAGCCTATCGCACTGCGTGGCGACAGAAGCAACGGAATGCTGAGGCCTACGAGAAACTTGATACATTCGTCTCATCACTCAATGATCTTGCGCAAGGTGGAATCACAATCGATGAGTTGCCGAGAAGTGTTCCAGAGATGCACTATTTGGAGGAATTGAGTGACGAAGGTCTTGCAGAATTGCGATCACCTCAAGCGATTCAAGGTTTTGCGAGAAGTTTTCAACGAATGACGCAAGTAGTTAGGCCAAGTATCTTGCGTGTGTTTGAAAGAGAATACTACAGAGAGGCGTATGACAGTAACGGATGGGAAGACGTGCCTCTGTCAGGAAAACTGTATACGGAACTCTTCTTTATCGAAGACGGAGAACTGCATAGCTCACTGTGGCCACTTATGTATGTAGGTGGTGAGTGGAAAATCTACATCATAGAATAGTCTTGACCATGCCCTTTTGTCCCTTCCAGAATTAGCATTCTGCAATAAAAGCATTCTCTCCTTTATGACGAATTAGTATGTCTTGCCTTTGCCATTGAAAGTCTCACCGGTAGCTGTTCCAACTCTGTATCTTGCGAACGTATTTGGCCAATAAGATCAAGCGCTTGCTTTCGGAAATACGTTCGGGATTCGATTTTGCGAAGGGGGTTCAATACGAGGTTGCGGCACTTTCCGAGGCGTCGACCGCTTTGGCAAGGGCAAGGTTTCTTGTTGGCGATCCGCTTTTTCATGCCCAGAAATTGGAGGGCCTTTACGCATTGTATCCACCCTTGCAGTCTGAATAACTTCTCGTAGTCATCTACTAGCCCAAGAGCTCCGTGGTCGAGTTCGCCGACTGGCAGCTTGCCGCTTTGCTCATGGTAGCTGTGGTTGTAGAGGTAGGGGATGACCAAGCGCTCAATGAGCCCCACCAAGGTGGGATATTCCGCCATCTCCTTCCGTCTTCGAATCGGGCTCCCCAAGCAGAGGCTCCCATCGCTAAATTTGTGGTAGTCGCCTGGAATCCGTCCCTCAACCTCAAAGTGTTCCGTTCCTGGCAGAATGCGGTGGGTGTGACTGGGTTATTCCCTGTCTCTTATACACATCTCCGAGCCCACGAGACCTCTCTACATCTC
>CAJXVR010000164.1 GCA_913061285.1 uncultured Verrucomicrobiota bacterium
GGCAGCGTCGATGTGTATAAGAGACAGAAACTGATCCGCCCCCACGTTCACCCAAAACCCCTCAGCCGCAGCCAAGCGCTCAGCCGTTGGAGCGATCTCGGTAATTGGTTTGCCATCGCAGGTTCCCTTGTAATTGATCACGACAAAGTCGCCATCCTGAACGGCACGATCAACATCCTCAAAGGAGCCTCGTTTCTCTTGAAGCACCTTAAGGGCTTCATCCACATCACTCTCGGTAACGGTTCGTGTCTCGCGCTTGGCTTCTAGCCCCTTGTATTCAGGAAGCTCAAATTCCGGAGCCGTTTCAACCGTGACAGCGAACTGAAAGGGCGTGTCCTTGGAAAATTGAATTTCTTCGAAATCAGGTTCCCCAACGATATGCAGGTCATTATCTTTGACCGCATCCCGATATCCGTTGCCAATAAGCTCTCGTTTCACCTCTTGATCAATACGCTCACCGTACGAGCGCATCACGAGGTGTTTCGGAGCCTTTCCTGGGCGAAATCCAGGTAAATTGGCATATTTCTGAAACTCACGGGTGATTTTGTCGAAAGTTGCTCCCACTTCTTCGACCGGAAAATCTACCCGTATCAGTTTCTTGCAAGGCGCTAAGGTTTCAACCGATACGTTCACTTTTAATTTATTCTAACGAATTCATTTAGCTCCACACTCGACCAAACAAGTTCGAGAATCTCAATATTGCGGAGCAACGAGCCGCAAACTTTAGGTAGCCACATAGGGGGCGTCAAGCGTTCAAGCGGGAGGATTTAAGACAAAAACACGGCAGATGGGGCGATAAAACCCAGAGTCCTTGCCCAAAGATAGACCAACGTTTGCCAATTCAATCGGGAAACTCTAGACTGAAGAAGAATTAACCGTGGATTGAGACCAGCCAGGAACGAGATGGCAAACAAGCCTCGAAATTGGAAACGAATCGGAAAGTGGGCGTTTTGGATCACCAATATTGTCGGGATCATCATCGCAATCCCGATTTTGTCCGCCATCTGGCCGCTTCTCAAAGTCTATTGGACGACTCGGTCAGAGGCCGCCGTCGAAGCCAACCAGAGCTTTCAAACCAATCAATCCATCACCCTTGCAGTCCCAGAGCAGGATTCGCCGCCTCAAGAAAACAGCGAACTTGAACAACTCGAAGCCCAATTAGACCGCATTGACGATCTGGACAGGGCGTCCATCGATGAAATCATCGCGGAACATTTTGGCCCGGCTCCGCCCTCAACAACCGATTCAATTACCTTCGATGAAGATTCCGCGGTTTTTGAAGATATCAACAAAGTCATTCGCGAAATCGATGGCATCCGATACCATATCTACATCCTCGAGCTAAAGGATCGAAGCGGGAATCAATCGACTCGACTGGCGGCCTATAAGACTCCAAATGCCGAGTATGAGCGTAGCATGCAGACGATGAAGCTCGTGCAAGGCAACTCACAACTGAAAAGCATCTACGATGCCTTCTCACACGTCCTAGCCGGAATGGCTAACGAGCAAGCGCCTCCCGCCAACGACGAAGCAAATGAAGAGATTGACGTCGAGATTGTCCCTGCCGAAGCGCTTAACGGCCTCATTCAACCCCGCGAAGAAGAATAGACGTTCAAGCCAGAGGCGCGAGTTAGCGAAACAACAGACGAGGACGAAGCAGAACAAGCGGAGCGAATAAGTTTTCGAGAATTATTCTTGGGCCAGTTTTCGGATTAAAGGTAGGATGCGTCGCAGAAAATAGCGAATTCTATTTCGCTGATCGATCCCAGCCAGGATGGAGAGTAAGATTAATGAGTGAAGCAACCGATCAATTAAGAGAGCGACTCCAGCAGCTCCTCGATCTCATCGGAAAAGAGGAAGTCCAGACCATCGTTGAGGTTGCCATGGAAGAGATCCCAAAAAAGCTCGTGTCGATCGAGGCGGGGATCCAAGCTGGCGAATCCGAAGCCATCGCTCGACTAGCTCACGGTCTCAAAGGGGACACGGGAACGCTAGGAATCGACGATATGGCAGAGCTCTCCCGAGAACTCGAGGGGGCTGTGAAAGCAGAAAACGGAGCTGAGGGCACCAAGATTCTTGCGAAACTCAAGGAAGCATACCAAGCCAGCGAACCGGTCCTAAAAGAATTCGCCTAACCAAACTGACCGCCACCGCACCGCCTACTCTGGCAATAGCAGCCCATGGTCAAAGGCGAAACGAGTCAAGCCCGCAACATCATGGATATCAAGTTTTCGCATGATATTGTAACGGTGGGTCTTGATCGTCGCTTCACTCACGAATAGTTTTGCCGTAATCTCTTTAGTTGTCAGACCGCGGGCAACAAGCTCAAGAATCTCCAGCTCACGCTTACTCAATTCACTCGGACCTAGCTTAAGATCAACCTTCTTCTCCATGTCCGCGAGAACCTTTTGTGCAGATTCCGAAAAGTAGGTGTTTCCCTTTGCAACCGTCAAGATGGCATGTTTGAGCGCTTTCGCATCCTGCCGCTTGTCCACATAGCCGTGAACGCCCTTCTTAAGGACGCCTCGAACCATGGCAGGCTCTTGTCGAGCAGACACGACGACAATACGGGTTTTCGGAAGAGCTTTGAGAAGTTTTTCCGCAAGTTCAGGGCCACGAAGCTTTGGCAAGAGAACATCAAGTAAGACCAGGTCTGGTTTTTTCTCCAGGCACATCTGAAGTCCTTCCTCACCATCCTCTGCCTCACCGATGATCTGAAACCGCCGATCAGCCCGGAGGGTTGCACCGAGAAGTACTCGCATCAACGTCTCATCTTCAACGATTAGGGTCCGGATGACTTTATCAACATCCTCTGCTTCGTCTTCGTCAAATCCTTCGAAATAAGTGTCCCCTGCAGCCACCGTGTTGATGGCGGCTAGTAGGTCTTCCGGATCCTGCTGCTTGTGCACGAAGCCGCGGACCCCCACGTCCTTGAGATTGCGAACTATCGACGGATCGTCATCCGCAGAAACCACCAGTACCTGGCAATCAGGTAACTCCTTGAGCAGCGTCTCAGCCAACTGCTCTCCGGAAAGCTCGGGAATACCAAGATCCAGCAACACCAGATCCGGCTTAAGACGCAAGCACAACTCCAGACCGAGCTCACCGTCTCGTGCTTCCCCAACAATTTCAAACCGATCGTCTGTTTCCAGGAACCCTTGCAAGAGTTTCCGGAACAACGTTTCGTCCTCAATAATGACTGATCGAATCAAAGTGTTTTGAGTTTTTCCCCGCCCTGCCGCTCAGCCGACTCTGCAGTCAAACCAATACACGACCATCGAATGTCGCCAGAAAGCTAATATTGCACATTAATCCGACAAATCAAAATAAAGATTTATCTTACCAAGTTCCCTAGAGCCCCTGGATCTGACATCTCGAAGCGGGAGACAAGATCTCGACACATCGCATCGACACTCAAATCTCCAGTTTATCAAATCCCGAAACGCATGAACGCTATTTTCACGCCCCCCCTGCCTCTTCACCTCTCCTGATCTCGATATTCGAGATCAATTGGGAACCCACCCTTTGTTGGGAATAAACTCGCGACTCCCTGCCCCGCTACGGCATCCAGAAAAAGCGACCACCGCCAACAATAGCAAACACAACATCAAACCTTTTCGATTACGTTTCATTCCTACAACGTAATGATGATTGCCAGCCTGACAAGCCTAAGGCAGCATAAAGCTCACTGCTATCATGGGGAACCAATTTGAGTCATTGCGAGGACAGTTACTCTTGGATGGAGGAAAGCTTCATGGATCGTTCTTTCATCGAAGTGTTGTCCTCATTTGTCAACATGATGCCGAAGGTGCATTCGGACTTGTGATTAATCGAGCGGCGGACAATAAAGTCGGAGAAATGATTCTTGAAGATCTGCCAGAAAGCATTCAGGAAACGCCTCTCTATATCGGTGGCCCCGTTCAATCTGGGGCGTTGAGTTTTTTGCATTCAGACGCCTTCTTACCAGCAGCCAATGTGATGCCAAACATCAATCTCGGCCATTCTATTGACGAGCTATGCGACCTTGGGTCGTCCTTTTCTCCTAGCATGCGCATACGGATCTATGCGGGTTACGCTGGATGGAGCCCTGGCCAACTAGAGGCGGAGATCGAGGCCGATTCGTGGCTCATCCATCCGGCAACATCCGAATCAATATTCGAAAGTTCCCCTACGACGCTATGGGCCGGTATCATGAAGCGAAAATCGTGGAAACATAGGGTTCTTGCCGATTCCCCCGAAGATCCTTCGTGGAACTAGACTCGTCCTAAACGACGCTGGATTTCATAGAGGAACACGGCGCTCGTGCTAGCCACATTCAAAGAATCGATTCCTGAAGCCATCGGAACGGCAACGGCACGGTCACACTGATCCAGTATTCGAGACGACAGACCATTCCCTTCACTACCGAAGACGAGACACACATCCCGCGGTAAGGTAATCTGAGATAAGCTTGCTCCGTCAGCAGACGGGTGAGCGGCAAGGCAATAGACCCCTTGAGACCTGAGATAGCTCAGCGACTCTTCTAAGAGACAAGCGTCAACAACAGGGACGGAAAACACAGTTCCCATTGAGGCATGGACTGCCCGGCGCATGAAAGGACTAGAAGCACATTGGCTAACTAAGACTCCATTCGCCCCTAACGCAGCGCAATTCCGAACAAGAGCGCCAACATTATCCGCATTGCTAAGGCCCTCGATCGCAACGAAAACCCGCGGAGATTGAGTCCTTGAGACAATTTCTTCAATAGTACGGTTCGGCGGAATCTTAGCCACCGCTTTCAAGGGCTGATAGCAACTCCGCCCGGTAAGGGCTTCCATTCCCGGTTTATCGAGAAGATAAACGTCGATCGCCTCCGACCGCTTCAGAATTCGTTCCTCTAATCGCCCATACCATTCGCGGCTGGCCAAGATAGAGACAATCTGATTTGAGCTCTCGAGAAGCCGAGGAACCACTTTCTCCCCTTCCGCAACAAAGATCCCGTCACGAAAATGCTGCCCGCCCCGGGAAAGGGTTCGATACCACCTCAGTGCCGGCAATTCAAAATCTTTGACCTCAACGACAGATTCGACAGGCATTTCAGAATCAGACCTGATTTAGTTTGAACAACGCGGAAAAAGAAAAATGATTCCTATCCCTCTATTGAAGCCGAATTCGCCCCCAGTCTTCAGGACGTCCCTGAACACCAGAGCGGGCTGACCACGCAATGCGCGACTCGTTGATATTCTCGCCTATCTCAGCATCTGCCTTATCGCCGTCATAAACGATCACATTGAATCCAATCCAGCCTTCATCGCCAACTTCAATCCCCGCCTCATGAAAAGGAATCGTTGCCCGTATGAGATATCCGTCATCCAATCGAAGGGAGGAAACTCTTGTTCCGGGAGCGGTTTCTTCGATCGGTCCTTGATTAGCATCCGCGTCCCGTGCTGCACGAGCTCCCAGATTCTCGATGAAGGGAAAAACCCCGATCTTGAAACTCGAAAACGAATCCTCCGCGCCTCCATCCGGATCAATACAAATCTCGACAGAATCACTCCTCCAATGCCCCCGAACATCCCCGTCTAAAATATTAGAAACCACAACATCATCCCAGACCCGCACTAGAACAGCCAAGGCCTCACGGTCGTGCGTGAGCGTCACCTCGGCCCGGCTATCATCTTCATTGCTGATCGTTCCTTGAACCCTTTGGGAAGCACCAATCTGGAGGGTCGGAAGCTTTTCCCAACGAGGCGAATCGATCGCAGGCAAGGCGTCCTCGGCTACAACGAACGCTGAGGGCACCGTATGGAGCACCGCCGCCGAAAGTAATTCTCTCCCCTCAGATTGCATCCGAACCTTAACGCTGAAGTCAGACAGCTGCCTTGGTATCACGACGAAGGATAAGTTAGTCTTGCCGGGGGGGAACGAACGACGAACAGACGCCGGTTTCAAACTCAGTTCGCCGTCTCCCTCCAATTCGACGTTCCCGGAAATTGGCCTATCAAAGGGATTTACCACCTCAACGAGCACATCATTCTGCTCCCCGAGAACGACGGGAATATCCGGCATGAACTCCATCGCTATTTGCTCCACGCCCATCTTCTTGATCCAGGATTCATACCGAGTGATCGCCGGGCGAGGAACCAAACGAGCGCTCAAGGACAAAGGCTTCTCCGATTTCTGCCCATTCGGAGCCTTTAATAAAACTGGCACGGCCTCTTGGACCGGTAGCCCATCGAAAAACGTTTTCTCCCGACGAAACTCTGTGACTGACTTGATCAATGAAAACCAGCGCGCGCGATTGAGCCAAGGCGCGCCGAGCATCCTGCCAAATCCCTGAGAACGATGATTCGAAAGCGCTTTACCGGCAATCGTACCTAAGGCAAGGCCTGCCACTTCTTCAGCCCCGCTGATTTCAACGCCATGATTGCCAAACTTGCCAGACGAGTAGAGTTTTCGCGCCTGCCAAACCCTCAATCCTTCCTTCGTCAGCTGATCGGGAAAACGCTCAGGGTCTGCTGCGGCGACAAACGCCTCGGTGGCAAGAATGGCTGCGGATTGATGATGGCCGTGCTGGCCAGGGTTCGGCGTCGGATTCATTGTCAGCACGACCTCAGGTCTGAGCGCCCGGATGTAGCGAACGAGTTTTCCGAGAGCCACATCCTTTTTCCAAGCCCGAAGCGTGGCAGCCATGCTCTCGGTATACGCCCAATCTCGTTGCTCGAGAAAAAAACAATAACGAACTCCAAGCCCAGCCAAACAATCTCGAAGTTCCGCTTCTCTGAGCACGCCAAGAGATGGCCCCCAATGCGTTCCAACCATATTGCCGCCACCTTCGCCTCGAGTGCAATAGATGTTGGCGACTGTTTTTCCATCCTTGAGTGCCAGCGAAGCCAAGGCGGTCGCCATCCCTGTTTCATCATCAGGGTGGGCTAACACGGCCATTACATCGACCTTCAGTAGCTCTGCCCCTTGTTTTGATGCAGCAGGATGACCAGTCAGCGAGAACGCAAAGAACGCGAGGATCACTGCAGTCACGATGTTCGGAGTGAAAGGAACAGTGCGGTGACAATTCATAACAATGGAGATCAACGAACGCAGCGACCGAATGGAGAAGCGATCAAGAGCTACCGACCTACCAGCTAAACCACTTTTCAGGGACAACAACCACATCTCTTCCTTGAAGAACGATATCGGGCTCTTTTCCCTTTTGAACCGCCCGAATATCTACAGGAATCTTCTCGGTCTTACCCTCTCCTAGCGAGCGCACGACATAGACCTTTTTCTTATTGGCAAATCGAGCAAATCCCCCACTCTTCAATATTGCAGTATAGGCTGTTAAAGGTTCGTCATCTTCGATTTTTAACATCCCCGGCGTCGCAACATTTCCGGACACATAGACGGTTGGAGAAAGCGGCAAGACAATAATGTCTCCCGGAATGATAAGCACATCCTCAGACCGCGGCTGTCGACCATCCAAAATCGCCTGGACATCCACATTAATTACAACCGCTTTCCCGTCCTCCCGCCGAAGGACCCTTACTTGAGAGAAGTCAGCCAAATCTTTGGTCGTCTCACCAAGTAACACACTAATCAAACTTTGCGTGACACCCGCAGCAGCTCGTTTCGGCCCCTGTTTTTCAAAGGCTCCAGCGAGAAAGATAATACTCGATTCATCACTGTACCCGGTTGTAGGGCGTTCGATAAGAACAGTCGCATCGATCAGCTGCTGAGCCTTTTCCAAAGCGATTCTCACCTCTTCCTCCGCCTGCTCCAGATTCTTCCCTGCCACCGGAACGCGACCGACTCGGGGTAAAATGATATAGCCGCCTGGCCGGACCTGATACAACTGATCAAAGGTCTGATCCTCGATCACGTGCAGCTGCAAAATCTCACCTTCACCAATCGAAGAGGTACGCCCAGTTCCTGAGCTTTCCGCAGCAACCTGCTGGATCAGCTCGCGTTGCAGATCTTGGGCGATTTGAACAGGAAGCGACACCGATTCGGAGGCACCCGAAATGGTCTCGTCCACAATAGCGAGCCCTTGAGAACTCCCCTCGGAACCGGCGCTGGAATCATCCTGATCCGTCGCTTGGCCAAGCATGTTCCAGCTACCTAACATCAAACCCAATGAGAGGATTAGTGTTGTACGATTGCTCATATCGAAAAGTTCATCCAATTGACGATTCCAAGGTTTCTCAAACATCTCTAATTCACGGATCATAATTCCTTCGTGACATTCAAAATCACCAAGTTTTCAACGAAACTCCCCCCCTCAAGACTCGCCATCCATTCTTCCAATTGATAGGTGAGCCCGACAGTCACAGAATCGGAGAACCGTTTTTGAAGTCGAAAACGGGTCGTCCAAATCTCGTTGTTTCCCAAGAGATCGCTACTGAAATCGAGTTCGCGGTAGATCACACCAAAGGTTCCAATCAGACCATTCCCAAGTTCTTGCGTTATGATCGTACCGACTCGAAACTCATTGCTGCCACTTCCGTCTCCATCTAAGTCGAGAAATTCCCTCTGCTCAATCACGAAATCAAGATCAGTGTAGGGCCCAACCGTCCAGGTTAACTGCCAGCCAAGATCGCGGGTCAGATCAACATTGGGACCAGAAGCCCCATGCTCGATATAGACAGAATGATAGATTGAAGGCCGAGGCGCGTGCCCAAGGTCAAGGCCCCACAACAACGAATTACTCTCGATATTTCCCGGTGAATACTGACCAATTCGCGCTGTAAGGTCCATGTATTCAGAAACCGGGCCGTTCAACGTCAGAGAGGATAGTCTATCCCAAGCGGGCCTCAAATCACTCCGAAACAGACTGTGACTCAGCGTGGGCTTAAACCGCATATTAGGCCGTTCGGAGGTCAAGGACACACCCACCTGATCGATATTCGCCGGAATCCCAAGACTGACTCCAGTAAACCAACTATCAGAACGACCTCCCTGAAAAATCAATCGAGTATCCCCAGGGAAGAGACGGCTAAGTTTTGCTCCAATAACGTTCTGAAATTCAGTTCCATCAGCATCGAAGCGATCTTGTCGTTGGTTCTGTAACGCATTCAACCCGGCTTGGGAGACAGCCACATTATGTCCGTCAACACCAACCAAGGAGCGATCTACCAGTCCATTTGCCCCATTCGCACCGGTATCATTCTGATTGAACACCTCGAACCCAGTATCACGCCCTCCTGAATAACTGTAATTTCTTACCGAAAAACGATCAAACAGGGTCAAATCCCAATTTCCCAGAGGCACCTCGTAAAGAGCTTCCGTTTGTCCAATCAGACCGCTACGTAACCCCGCTCCACCAAGAGACGAGAATCCGAATTCGTTAGATAGAGGCAGGTAAACCAGCGAAGCACCGGCAGCCAAGCGAAACGACTCACTGATTTGAACGATTAGAGAGAAATCCAGGCTCGTCGCAATGACGGTATCATTCTCCTGATTATCGGAAGAAAGCAGCGCATTATCAGTGTAGAGACTCAAGACTTCAAGCGTCTCAAAATTCAAGTAAAAGGGCCGCAACGAAATATCCGCAGCATCGTAGTTAAAGTTACCGTCTTGAAAAACATACGGAACAAACAAGAAAGGTTTAAGATTCCCATTCACCTCACCTCGCGCATTCCCAAAACGAGGAAGCGAGCCGTTTATATCCTCACCAGACTGGAAGAGTGACTCGACGTTATCCTCAGCAGCCACCGGAAGCGCTTCAAATGTTTCAGCATCATTTCCAGAACCGCCACCACCATCCAAGACTGAATCCACAGACTCCAATAATCCATCGACATCGCCGAAAGAGTCAGCCGTAGGACTCAAGAAAGATTCAATCTGTTTTCGTTCGGCATCCCCGATCAGGCCTCCGTATTGCTCCACCAACGAGTTGACAGTCGCTCGATCAATCGACGAACCGTCTAACATCGAGCTAGATAAGCCAAACGAACTGAGATCACGCCCCCTCGTCAATTCTCCGAGCCGGGCAGACGAAAGGCCGCCCCCGCGGCCAAATTCACTGACCGATTCCTCAAGATATCGCAGCGCCCCGGCATCAAGACCATCGAACGGTGTTTGGGATCGGGCAGCCTCCCAGGATCCGAGAAATAAGACCCCCATCAGCAGCACACAGCGTCTTCTAGACGGGCATAGCCGACGGGCGACTTGCCCAAAAACGCCAAGGAATCTCATCACGTCAGAAAAACTAAACGAACGCCCGTCGTTCGGTGATCAAGCATTTGTCGGATTCCGTGCCCAAACGGTCGGGGAAAAAGGCTCAAATCGCCTCAAGAACCTCAGAGGCTGGTAGAATGAATTCCTGGAGGTGAAAGAAATCAAGAATAAGGACGTTTTTCGTCTTGATCGCGGAAGGCCTTCAGGAGCGGATTGTCCATATACCGTTTCCAATCCATAGCGAAAGGCAAGTAAATCAGCAAACCGACGAGTGGAAAGGCAACGATAATGAAAATCCACAGTTTTCGAATGCTTCCGGTCGGAGAATGCTCCCTAAGGCTCGAAATAGCACAGCCAACGACGATAAGCCAAACAATGACCAAACAGGCAATCATGGCTGCATCTAAGCGCGGAGATAGAAAGTCGAAACGATTCATACTAACAACAAGCAAGGATCCTACCAAAAAGACCGTTTCAATGAAAGGATCAAATCGCCGCTCTGCAACGCCGCCATTGAGAGGAAAACGAGCTACCGAAACTTATTCCAAACTTGAGGCACGGCAACCCACATTCCCGGACGCCGTGGCGTGGCATTGAAATCATCTGCCCCCCACACTTGTTCTTTCGCCATTTTGCTGGCGTGCCCATCGTAGAAAGCCAAGGTAGCCCCTTCGTTGTGTCGATAGAGCGTTGGGCCACCTGTTCCGGCGTTCTTGTAATCCTGCACGCTGCCTAATTGCCCCAACTTATCCCAGCCCTTGGTATGATCTGCGCCGCCCCAGCGAGACCACCAATCATGACCGTCATGGAAGATTAGCTTCTCAGAGGGAGATTGCACGGCACTTAACTTATGTCCTGCATGGTCACTACTCGCGAGCGCCCAGCCCCGGCCTCCCGTAGGAAACCAATCCTCAAAGTTATAGCTGTAGCTTGTGAGCGTGCCCCTGTTCTCCTCGTTTGATGACCCCGGAGAATTGGCATAGGCATACAAACGAGGATTAAAGATTGCCTTGTCCGCGGGACAACGATACTCGCGAGGCGTTTGCACCGTCGAATTCGCGTTCTCAGAATATCCAATAATCGATCGATACTGCTTATTTGCCATCCATATCTGAGTATCTCCACTTGGCCGTTTTTCAATCAGCGGCACGCTCTGGTCATCGTGATCTCCCGCATAGACAGTATTTGCGATCGAGAACTGTCTGAGATTATTGAGGCAACCGGCACCGTAGGCAGCTTGCTTCGCCTTCCCTAGAGCAGGCAACAGCATCCCTGCCAGAATGGCGATAATCGCAATCACCACGAGAAGCTCGATTAAGGTGAATCCGATCTCCCGCGAGAACGGCTGGGAACGAGTCCGAAATTTGAACTTTGAGCTAGCCTTCATAATGCTTTGGGATCCCGCAATTATCATTCGGATGAGTCCCATAGCAAGTTTTTCTGTAGCGGCTAGAGCTCATTGAGTCACAAGTCATTCTCGTGCTGAGACTTATTAGAAAGCGAAGCAAAAAAATGCCCCTCGCCAACCACGGCGAGGGGCTACACGAATAATGCAAGATGATACAAACTTCAAAAGGCAACCCGACGAATCGCTGAAGCGGCTCCCCTAAACCCCTGTTCGTTCCACTACCGGACTGAGTCAATCCGCTTTCGCTGATCCGTTTCCCCAATCCGAGCAACCTGACGGTTACTAAATCTCGTTTATACCAACATCTTTATGAGTAGCAATGTTCCTGCCATACTCATAATTTTCTCAAATAATAATTAGCGAGAAACCCAATTCAAGGAATCTCGTCCCGCGCCACCCGAAGAGTGCTCTCATCGGCATCCATCTCAACCATCCATCTCACGGGTTCTTCAACGAAACGAGTGGAACGAAATGGTTACTGATGAATTAGCGGAAGATGGAGGACCGTGTTCGAGGTGGGGCGAGACTCCTGTCGAGCCGTTCTAGCCGAGGGGCATTTGGGTCAACAATAGAGGGGCTTTTCCTTAAGAGCGATGACGGCGGATTCCGTCCCAGTTTCTGGGCCGGCGGCTCGACAGGAGTCTCGCCCCACCTGGATGCGCTGATCGTAGCAGGGCCTCTGTTCCATTGATAACGTTGAAGAACCGGTTGAGGCGAGATTTGAGGATGACTGAAAGTCACCGGTTGGGTAGGATTCGGAGCATGGATTCGGTACGTTTCAAATTACTCTGCCTTGCCGAGGCAAGCAAACGGCAGGAAAAGGCGCGATAGCCAATCATCGAGAGTATGTCACCGTCTTGACCGACCGTCCGTGGACAAGTATCGTCGTTGGTATGCGGCAGGTTTTGATTCATCCCGGTGAGGACGGTTTATGGGTTGCGGAATGCCCGAGTTTGCCGGGGTGCGTGTCCCAGGGAGATACTCGAGAGGATGCAATCCAAAATATAAAAGAGGCAATCGAAGCTTACATAGTCGTGCTGAAGGAGGATGATTTACCAGTCCCAGAGGACAATAGGGACGCTTTGTTGCTGGCAGTATGAGCGAACTGCCGAGAGTCTCAGGAAAGAAAGTAGTCGAGGCGCTCCAGCATGTTGGTTCTAGAGTTCGCCGTCAGCATGGAAGTCACATTATCATGAGGCGGGACAATCCTTTTGCTCAGACCGTCGTGCCCGCGCATCGAGAGCTGGACTGGGGTACATTGAGAGCGATTCTTCGACAGGCGAGCATTCCAGTCTCGGATTTCGTGGCTCTGCTCTGAATTCTAGAAGCCGCGAATTTCTTATAGATTGAGGGCAGGAGCCCGGTGCGATATTGTTCGGCCCGCATTGATTGGTGATGGTTTCATGATAGGACAGCAACTCTCACACTACCAAATCACCGCCAAGCTCGGGCAAGGCGGGATGGGGGAGGTGTATCGAGCTACGGATACCAAGTTGGATCGCGAGGTCGCCATCAAGGTGTTGCCTTCGGCGTTTGCCCAAGACAAAGAACGACTCGCGCGGTTTGAACGTGAGGCCAAGGTTCTTGCGCAGTTGAGTCATTCGAATATCGCCTCGGTTCACGGCTTCGATCAACATGAGGGAACTGCTTTTCTTGTGATGGAACTTGCCGAGGGAGAGGATCTTTCACAACGCCTCAAACGAGGGCCATTACCCGTGGATGAAGCCATTGAGGTGGCTCGACAAGTCGCCGAAGGGCTTGAAGCGGCTCATGCGAAAGGGATCATTCATCGCGACCTCAAACCCGCCAATGTCAGGATAACAACCGACGGCCGCGTCAAAGTGCTGGACTTCGGCCTGGCCAAGCCTCTTGAGCAGGATACCTCTACTGCTAACCAGCATTGCGACGAAGATTCACCCACTTTGACCCAGGCCTTTACCATGCCGGGCGCCATTCTAGGGACGGCCGCTTACATGTCCCCCGAACAGGCCAAAGGCAAAAACCTCGATTCTCGAACGGACGTATGGTCCTTCGGCTGTGTGCTCTATGAATGCCTGACAGGCGAATCGCTTTTCAGAGGCGAGACCGCGACAGATTCCATCGCTGCGATCCTTCATCGACAACCAGATTGGAGCCTGTTACCAGAGGATCTCCCGCCTAGCGTGCGATTCCTTTTGAGACGCTGTTTAGCCAAGGAAGGGGACCGAAGGTTGTCTGAAATACGACAAGCCCGCTTGGAGCTGGAAGATGCATCATCCGATCCCCTCATCGATTCATCCATGAGGGGCCTCCCTGCGGGCAGTAGGACAGAACGGACGTCGGACAAACTGAAGTTTGGATTTGGAGTCATCGCGACAGCAATCGTTGTCACCGCCGTCGCAACGGCCGGTCTGATGTCGAGCCGGGCCGTGCGGTCGAAGGAGCCTGAATCAAGTGCGGTAAGTCGTCCGAGTAAGGTGCACCTGGACCTTGCTGAGATTGTTCACCACCACACGCGCACGCGGACCCTGATTTCTCCAGATGGTCAAGGGATATTGTATCAATGGGGAGGGACCGAAAGGGACAACGTGACTCAAGATCGGATAGCCGGTTTTTACCTGAAACATGCTAGCGAACTGGTGGCGAAAAAACTGCCGGTCAATATTTGGGCCCCAAAACCGTTCTGGTCGCCAGATGGACAAGAGGTCGTTTATTTCAATGCCGAGCAGTTACTGAAAATCAATATTTCTGGCGAGAAACCCATTCCTATCACTCCCTTGCCATCTGGGTGGCCCGGCAATCCCTTTACCCAGAAGGGAGGGGTTTGGTTGCCAGATGGATCAGTCTATTTTGTTTCGGGAGATACGGGCCAGTCGTCGGGGCTGTGGCTTGTCAATGCTTCGGGTGGAAGCCCACGGAGGGTCGTCGAAGCCCAGGACAGCAAGTATTCTTTTCACAATCCTAGCCCCTTGCCCGATGGTCGCGGGTTTCTTTTTCTGGTGGCGACTGAGCGGGCGCTTAGGATTGGACAAAGCTATGGCAAGACCAGTGAGATCAGGGTTTACGCAGATGAGTCGAGCAAGACTGTGTTTCAACTGCCCGGCGAATCGATCGCCTCGGTCGTTTGCGATCCGAGAGGCTATCTTATATACGATCGAGTGACCAACCAACCGGGCTTGTGGGCTGTGCCCTTCTCGCTGGAACAATTGAGGGTCACTGGGGAACCATTCTTTGTCGCGGATGGCACGGACCCTTCACTAAGTGATGACGGCGCGCTCCTATACCTCGATGGGACCCAGATTCACAATCCACCTGCTCATGAACTCGTTTGGCTCACCGGCAACAGACAGTTCGAAACGATTGGCAATATGCCGCGCCACCCCATGGGAGATGTTCGCCTCTCAGAAGACGAGACCCAAGCTTTGGTAGGCGTCCGCGATCAGAGCGGCAAGTTGAGTTCAATCTGGTGGCAAGATTTGAAGCGACCTGGGATCGAGAGAAGACTCACCAATCCGCCGGAAGGGACTCTTGATCTACTGCCCACGTGGGATCCTGATGGCCAACACTTCTACTTCCGTCGCTGTTTTGGTGTTTTTGACTACGTACTCGCTGGATCGCTCATGCGAGGTGCCATTCTGCGTCATCGGCTGGATGGCCGAGGTCAGCCTGAAGAAGTAGTCGCCGATTCCATAGGACAAAGTTCCGTATCCAGTGACGGTCAAGTTTTAGTGTATAGTGCTCCATCGGCAAATGACTCCGATCGAAGCGAGATTGCCTATTTGAATTTGAGCCTGCCGGACGCCGCTCCGACAGTCCTGCCCTTAGGTCCCTCGATGGTCATGAATCCATCGATCTCCCCAGATGGCCAATGGTTGGCGTACCTGCGGGCCGACAGCGGAAGAGCCCATCTGTACGTCACGGATTTTCCATCCTGCCAACGCTCGGTCCAAGCCACCTCAAACGGCATCGCGCGCTGTTTCTGGAGCAAACCGGGATCGCCGCTTAGGCTCTATGGCCTGTATTCCAATGGCTCGACCTTACTTGAAATTGAAGTGACGCCGCCTGGAGCCGGGAGCGACTTTGTCTTCAGCGATCGAAGGGTTATCTACAACGTGAACGACAGCAACCTTGAGCACTTTTGGACCGGCGACGTATCGCAAGATGGGGATCGCTTTCTTGTCCCTCGCCAAGTGGGATATGAGATCGATGAGAATCGACGCGTGGTTCTGGTTAGTGATTGGCTGGATGATTTTAAAGACGATTTGTCTGCCGATCCGTGAGGACACATGTCGGGTTCATTTGATAAGTGAGCAACTAGGCCCGAACTTGGCTTACAAGCTGGTCAGGTTCATGTATTTTCGATGACCTCGGTGAATATACAGGAGTCACAGACTCTTTTGTCACGCTACGTCAAGCGGGTCATAGCAGGTGAAACGATAATTCCTTGCGATCGGAATCGTCCTATCGCGGAGAATCGTCCGATTGTCGAATCCTCCAGTACATTTCGTCTGAGGCTTTACAAAGACAGGTTCGAATTTCTGAGGATGTCGACGATCCTCTGCCAGAGTTTGAACGGGAGTTCTATTCCGGCGAACGTGGGTGAAGAATCTTTTGGATACGCAGATTTCGATTGGGGCTTGAATGGATCCCGCCCGCATTCCTGATTCAATTTGTCATAGGCTCTAGAGGGCCGATCCAATCGGGGGTATTTCAGTCAGGTGTCGACCTTGGAAATCCAAATCAAATTCGATTTGTGCCTGCCGATGTGAAGGGCCTCAAGGGACTTGGAGTTCAAATGGTCGGGAATGCATTGAATGCTTGAGTCCATCACTAGAATCAATCCTTGAATCCGGGATGGGACCAATTGCTAGGTTGCCTGTACGAATGGTCAACGGGCTGCTGAAACCAACTGACCCTGATACAATTTCGGACAGGCCAAGGCCTAGACATTCCCAAATCATCCCGATGAATGAAACTCGCTTGTATCAAAGTCGATCCAGTCAAAACCATTCTGCATGATGACTGTTTCCATGGAGCTTTGCATCATTGTCAGCATTGATAGCCTGGCCGAGGTTGTGGCCTATGAAACACTTGCCAAGCCTATCCCTTGAAGAAGCAGTGCCTAGCCCGATCCACAGAACCCTTCTGACGAAATCTGAAGATCCACATCTCACACGAAAACAGGGGGTTCTTCAGCGGAATCAATAGTCGGATATGGGTTCTTCAACGAAACGAGTGGAACGAAATGGTTACTGATGAATTAGCGGAAGATGGAGGACCGTGTTCGAGGTGGGGCGAGACTCCTGT
>CAJXVR010000165.1 GCA_913061285.1 uncultured Verrucomicrobiota bacterium
CTCGGAAGGAATATGGCCAAGGCTGGACTATCGAATTTTAAGCCAATCCTTGGAGGTGAAAAGGACCCGGAATTGGAGAAGGAGTCGATTGACCTCGTGTTGATGGTGGATGTTTATCACGAATTTGCTTTCCCCCACGAAATGATGACGGCGATCCATGAATCACTCAAACCGGGGGGGCGTGTAGCCTTCGTTGAATACCGTGGTGAAGATGATTGGGTGCCGATCAAAAAACTCCACAAGATGACTCAGGCCCAAGTGAAGCGAGAAGCCGAGGCACAAGGCTTCAATTGGATCGAGACCCTGGATGTGCTCCCTCGGCAACACATCATCCTCTTTGGGAAATAGATGCCCAGAGCGGTTCTGGGCAAGCAGTCGCGACTCATCGTCATCGTTGCGGCCTTTGCCGCCGGTTGCCAGGGTAGATCGAAGCCCAAGTCGTGAGTCCGTTCCGACGGAGTGGCCTTGCGATCCGTTTACTGAATCGGGGTTCGAATCGTTTCACGGAAAAGGGCGACCCCGCGAGGGATCGCCCTTTTTGAATCGTCTCGAACCGGAAAGCCCAACTAGATCTTCATCTTGCCGCCATAGATTGCGTGGCGTCCAAGGGCTTCTTCAATGCGAAGAAGTTGATTGTACTTAGCGACTCGGTCGGTTCGGCTGAGTGAGCCGGTCTTGATTTGGCCGGCATTGGTTGCGACCGCAATGTCAGCGATCGTGGCATCCTCAGTTTCGCCGGAGCGATGACTGATGACAGCCGTGTAGCCGTTGGTTTGAGCCAACTCGATAGCGTCAGAGGTTTCCGTAAGGGAACCGATTTGGTTGACCTTGACCAAGATTGAGTTGCCAACGCCTTCGGTGATTCCGCGCTGGAGGAACTTAACATTCGTCACGAACAAGTCATCCCCAACGAGTTGGACGCGATCACCGAGCTTATCGGTGAGCAGCTTCCAGGTCTTCCAATCGTTCTCATCACACCCATCTTCGATGCTGATGATTGGGTATTGATTCGTTAATTTGTCGTAGAAATCGACAAGTTCAGCCCCGCTGACTTTCTTGCCACTGCTTTTCTTGAAAACATATTTCTTGCTCTTCGCGTCGTAGAACTCTGAGGAGGCAACATCGAGAGCGAGGAAGATCTCTTTACCAGCTTTGTAGCCAGCTTTCTTGGTGGCCGCGAGGATCGCTTCGATCGCCTGCTCGGTCGAATCGAGATTTGGAGCGAAGCCTCCTTCGTCACCAACTGCGGTTGAAAGCCCCTTACCTTTAAGGACGGCCTTGAGAGCATGAAAAATCTCGGTGATCGCTCGGAGTCCTTCAGAGAAGGTATCAAAGCCCTTGGGCATGATCATGAATTCCTGAAAGTCAATTGGGGCATCAGAATGAGCACCACCGTTGATCACATTCGCCATAGGAACTGGCAAGACCTTGGCGTTTGGACCTCCGAGATACTTGAAGAGAGGTTGCCCGAGGAGTTCGGCGCTGGCTTTAGCCGTTGCAAGAGAAACGGCGAGGATGGCATTGGCTCCGAGTTTGCCTTTATTGGCAGTGCCGTCCAATTCAAGCATCGTCTGATCGATATCCACCTGATCCAAGGCATCCAGGCCTTGAAGAGCCGGAGCGATCTTGGTCTGAATGTTCTTGACCGCCTTCGTGACGCCTTTGCCAAGATAGCGCTTCTTGGCGCCGTCTCGGAGTTCGATGGCCTCGTTCTCACCGGTGCTCGCTCCTGATGGGACGGCGGCTCGCCCAATGGTGCCGCTATCGAGGATGACGTCGGCTTCAACCGTAGGATTTCCTCGAGAGTCAATAATCTCTCGTGCGTTTACTTGGTATATAGTGCTCATGATTCAGTTTTCGATCGAAAACGAAGCGCGAATCTTACGGCCATCCCGCGCTGAGTCAAGACGCAGGCGAGCTAAAAACGGCGATTTCAACCCTGTTTTTATCGAAAACTAGGTTGAAACCGGATCGGTATCTTGAAAAATTATCGGGTAAATAGTTGGGATGGATCCTTGAATGCCTTGAACTCAAGCGCGTTTCCCGAAGGATCACTTAGGAACATCGTTGATTGCTCTCCTGCTTGTCCTTCAAAACGAGTACAGGGTTCGATAATGAATTTTACTGAGGCCTGTTGGAGTCGGTCGGCCAACAGGTGCCAATCCTTCCAAGGAAGCACGATGCCAAAGTGGGGGACCGGAACCTGGTGTCCATCGACGGGATTGCTACTCCGGTCTTGGGCATCCCCGCTGAGATGGGCCACAATCTGGTGCCCATAAAGATTGAAATCGATCCAAGAGCTGTCACTGCGCCCCTCCGGACAACCCAATAGGTTGCCGTAAAATTCGCGAGCCTTGATGAGGCAATGGACCGGGAAAGCGAGATGAAAAGGAGGTATGGTACTCACGATTTAGAAAGCGATTACAAGACAGAGTGTCCTTGGTTCATACGAAAATGTTACTTCGAGACTCTGGCGCACGACTCGAGTCGGTGCAAGTGGAACTCGAACAGAAGGCAATTCGAGAATGTGGAAGAGGCAAAGATCTCTGACTGCATTCGAAGACTTTTCGCGTTTCCTTTTGGATTGAAGCGTGTTTAATGCCCGGCGATGAAGCAACGAAGGGCAACAATCCGGAGGCATACCGGAGAAACAAAGATCAATCTGTCTCTCAACATCGATGGAAAAGGGGACTACGAGGTCGAAACGGGGATTCCCTTCTTCGACCACATGCTTTGCCTCTTCGCGAAACACGGAGTGCTCGATTTGAAACTCAAGTGTCGGGGAGACATTGAGGTTGATGGCCATCACACCGTAGAAGATTGCGGGATCGCGCTTGGCCAGGCCTTTGTCAAGGCCCTGGGAGACAAAAAGGGGATCCGAAGGTATGGGAACGGATTCGATCCGCAGAATCCCTTTACGGCTGAGGCCTACGTGCCGATGGACGAGTGCCTGGCTCGATGTGTGATCGATTTTAGCGGACGCCCCTATCTTGTCTGGCGCGGCATGGGCAATATGGGATTCAAGATTGCCAAGGCCGAGAAGCAGCAAGATATGTCATCAAGCTTTCGTTTTGGTTTGGCTCGAGAGTTCTTTCAAGGATTCGCCAACGAGGCGCGCTGCAACTTGCACTTGGAGCTTCTCTATGGCGAGGAACCTCATCATGTGGTTGAAGTGCTCTACAAAGCATTCGCTAAAGCCGTGGATGCCGCATGCGAGCGAGATCCCCGAATCGCGAAACGTCTGCCGAGTACCAAAGGTAAACTCTAAAGAATGTGAATAAGGGTAGGAGGAAGTGCGTCCCATCTAATGCCAGAGCCTAGTGATATAAGCGCTAAGCAAGATGTCGAATTAGTGGCGGCATCCCGAGAAGGTGATATGGAGGCCTACGAAGAGTTGGTCCATCGTCATCGGGACAAGATCTATGCTCGGGCCTTCAGTATGGTTCGTAACGAAGAACAGGCGCTCGATCTCTCGCAGGAAGCGTGGATTAAGGCATGGCAGCGATTGCATCAATTTCATGGCGATGCGAGTTTTGCAACGTGGATTACTCGTATTACGATCAATTTGAGCTTGGATTTTCTTCGGAAGGCGAAAAGGCAACGGGCGGAATCGGTAGAAGCCTTGGAGGAGAATTCTGGGGGTGTGGAACGGCATCTGCCGGTCACGAATCCCAATCCGACGGCTCGACTCGAGCGTGCTGAGCTTAGAAGCAAGATCGACCTAGCGTTGGCAAAACTATCTGAAGATCATAGAACGGTATTAATCCTGCATGAGTTCGAAGAGTTGCAATATAAAGAAATTGCCGAACGAGTGGGATGTTCGATTGGAACGGTCATGTCGCGTCTTTTTTATGCGCGTCGCAAGATGGCCGTGGCAATGAAAGAGCTCTTAGGGGAAGGCTAGAAGAGGATGGAAACAGAGACGATTCATAGAGTTCAGGCGTTTGTGGACGGGGAATTGCCCGCAGCAGACCAAGCCTTGGTTGAGGCACTCATCCAAGAAGATCCTGAGCTGAAGCAATTGCACGAGGAACTGACGCACGGGCGGGAATGGCTCAGAGGTAATGAGCCTGAACGATCTGTGCCGGAGCCTCGTGATTTCTATTGGTCAAAGATTGCGACGGGTATCGAGAGAGCTGAGCATCAGGAGGCCCAGATGGAAGACGCCGCTCACCGAAGTGGGGTGGAGCAATCGTTTTGGCTGCGGTGGCTCTTGCCGATGGGGAGCGTTGCTGCGGTGCTTGTTCTGGCGATGTTGGCTCAATTTGAAGGGCCAAAAACACCCGGCGCAAACGAGCAAAAGGCTGCCAGTTATCACGAGGTCGACAACCCTCTCGAAACGGGCAGTCTCATTACCTTCCGTTCGAATACGGAAGGAGTGACCGTCGTCTGGATCACCTCCGATTGATTTTCCGAATTGCGCTTGTCTCTAAGGATGTTTAACTAATTGTCAGTGACCATGTCTTTGTCTCAATCAAAATCAATTTCTTTTCCTTGTCTGGCCTTGACGTTGATGATCGGGCTGTTGATGCCTCGATCCGTAACGGCTGCCGAATCCGACACGGAAAAGCGATTCTTGTCCCAGCTCGTTTGGTGCACGGATAAAGATAAGCCTGCTGATAAAAAACTAGAGAATCTCGATCCGAAACTTGGGGGCAAGATTCGCAAGATTTTCAAGTGGAAGAATTATTTCGAGGTTTCTCGAAAGGTGCTGTCGCTTCCGGGTGATGACGGAAAACGCGTCAAGATCTCAGGTCGCTGTGAAGTCATCGTTCGCGAATTGCCAGGGGAGCAGATGGAGGTTGCCCTGTTTGGGGATAAGCAACTCGCCGGGAAAGCGGTGCAGAAATATGCTCCCATTCTCGCCAAAGGCGAACACTTGGTGATCGGCGGAGATGACAAGGACAACTATGGGGATGCCTGGCTCCTGGTTATTTCTGCTGCTCCGGGAGAGAAATAGTATGATCATGGGTTGGAGCCATTGATTGAGTAGCCAATCCAATTCGACCTCGCCGGTCGTTTCCTCACTTCGACTACCAGCATTTGCGGTCGTTTGTGCCGTTCTTTGGGGAAGTGCTTTTCCTGCCATCAAATCTGTCTACTCTGGATGGGAGACGAACTCATTGGAACTGCGTCTCTGTTTCGCTGGGATTCGATTCACGCTGGCAGGCCTTATGATCTTTCCATTTTGTCTTGGACAGCTCACGAGCTGTAAGCCTGGCTGGGCTCGTCTTTTACTACTTCTCGCCCTGACTCAAACCGTTCTCCAGTATCTTTTTTTCTACAGCGGATTAGCTGCCTCGAGTGGTGTCTTGGGGTCGATTCTGGTCGGTGCGGGAAGTCTATGGTGGATTGTACTCGCTCCTCTCTGTCTTAAGACGCCTTGGCCGCGTTGGCGGCACTTTTGTGTGATTGCTGTTAGCTCGATTGGAGTAATGATTGCCGTATACGCTCCAGGGGTCGGGAGTGGGGCTCCTTTTCTTGGAATGATCTTGTTTCTGATGGCATCCTTATCAGGGGCTCTCGCCGCAATACTGGTCGTTCCCTTGTCCCGACTTATGGACGTCAAACTCGCCACCTCCGGCGCTCTATTCTTTGGCGGTATTCTTCTTATGTTAGGCGGAGTAAGAGAGATGCCGCGTTTCATTGCCAGCGTCGATGTGAGTCTTGCTATCACGACTGTCTATCTGGCTGGGGTCTCAGCCGGCGCATTTGGCCTATGGAATTGGTTGGTTCGAGAATACAGTGTCAATGTATTGGCTGGATACCGTTTCTTGATCCCGCTTTCAGCCGTGACTCAATCGAGTTTCTTTATCAAAGATGAATCTCCGGGCTTCGGCATTGCGTTGGGTGGGATCTTGATTCTGGGGTCGCTGATCTATCTTCATCGTTCGGAAATGAAAGCGCACAGATCGGGCTAGTGGTGATCATGTCCGTGGCCATAAGCCGGCACCTAGTTCTGGGGCTCTCCAGATTTCTTTGCTTCCATGTCGATCTGCCACAATTGTCTTTGCGTCCGATAGACTAGCACTAGCAGCCCGGCTAGAAATCCCCAAAAAAAGAGCGGCACCGTTATGGTCCACCAGGACGTTCCGAGAAACACAATCGAGGCATTCATTCCGATCACGAGTAAACGTATTTCTGTGGGGCCGATCCCGAAGTAGCTGATTTCGAATCGATTCGTTGCCGCAAACCAAAGGAACGAATTCACCATATAGCCTCCCGTTAACAGCAGGAGTCCGAAAAAATAATGAGCCAACCCTACAGGCGCCATCAAGTAGTATCCGATAACGATGACGCTCTGGAAGACAAAGTCGAGGAAGTGATCCATGTAGAACCCCCACTTCACTAAACCCGTGTTTCGGTGTCTTCCGACAGCTCCATCGAAAAGGTCTGTGAGGTATTGAAGGAAGATCATTAATGAGACTGCCCAGAGCCAATGTAAATTGGTATCTGCCATGGCGAAAAAGAGGAGGGCAAGGAAACTCCACACGACCGTCAGTAGTGTTAGATGGTAGGTTTCCAGCCATGAAGGAACATTGGCAACCCAACGTTTGACAAACCGTTTTTCCAGAGGGCCGAGAAATGATTCCCCGACCTTCTTATCGCCCGCAAACCTTGAATTCGCCATGGCGCAACATTAGTGAGGGGACGGAACGATGGAAAGGAAACATGGCGCTGATATCAAATCGACTAGGCGTGGGCGAGCGGGGGCGGGAGTCGTTCTGGGCCTAATTACCCATTGCCTGTGCTTCCAATTCGATTTGGCGGAAACGTCCTTTTGCCCAATCGAAGGTGCGGGATGCGCGAGGGCGTTCTTTGGCGCTGATATGTAAGTGGCGGGTTTTCCACAATTGATTGATTGTTTCTCGACACCAACGGGCACTGGATGGTGAGGCTCTAATTGGCTTGCCTCCAATAATGACATTCACAGGGTTTGTATGGAGTTGAGGGAACTGGCGGAGAGCAATCCAACTGCTTTGAGAGATGGGCGCCGAAAACTCCAGAATCTGTTTTCGACCATTGGCGGGGACGGTTCTCGTGGCGACGGGCGTGCCGTTTACAATCAATTCAACCAACCTTGTTCCTCCCGTCAAAACGTCTCTTGGAGGCGTGCCATGAAAGGTTACGGTATCACCGATAAAGCGTTTTCCGCCCGTCGGCGGCAGTAACCCTTGGGCAACGGTGCGGGGTGTTGCAGGCGCGAAGGCAAGGGTGGCTGTGACCTTTACGGTCTCCGGCTGATCTAGCTGGATGTCTTCGAACCCTGGCGCTTCACCGTTGACCTTGTATTCGAGTGCGTGGGCGTAGCCATCGGAAACATAAGATCGTCCCTCCGCGAGTCCACGGCACCAGTCACCAAAGTCGATTTGATCTACTTCCCCGAGTTGGACGTATACCCGGCCTTGCCCAACGCGACTCCCGCTCATACAGGGAAAATCCGTCTCCCCACTGACCTTTAGCGGGAAGCCGCAATTGAGCAGATGATACCACATGTTCCATTCTGGGATTCGGGCGGTATCCATGGCGCTTATGAAATCACAAAGCCCGGCGGCCACTGTGACACAAATCTCCATGGCCCCAACGCTATTCATATCTGGAATCGCGAGGTTGGGGAGGCGATCGGCTGCCGCACTGAGCTCGGTTTCCAGTTCAACGAGCGAAAGGGCTCGATCATGGTTGAGATCCATGTCCGTGAATGGCGCTGGCAATAAGGCCTTCCGGCTCTCGGTCTCGTTTAGCAATCCGTCTTCGTCCTGATCGTAGTTGGTCAGTAGGCGCATCCCAGATGATTTGGGATTGATCTGGAGCCCGCTTGCCGAATGCGCGTAGCCCGTAACTCCTCCCTGTTCTTTTGCCCACCTCAAGACCGGCGTCGTCCAGCTTGGCCAACCCTCGGTCATACTACCATTCGAATTGGGATAGACTTGATCTCGAAGGTTTAAGAGGCACACGTGTCCAAGGGCAGCCGAACCGAAACCGCTGATTTCCAGATCATACTTTATCTGGGTCAATGGTTCGCTCAGGGCATCAACCGTGCTTTGAAAAAATTGACGTTGGAAATCGAAACACGGGCCCCACGTTAGAATACATCCAACGTTGAGACCTTCTCCTTTCACTTGGAGGAACATATCTTGGGGGGCGGCCCCTTGCGTCGGCATTGTATAGTGAGCGCAACCCGCTCCATGAATGTGGTGGTCGCCTGAGTAGAAGCCATAGTCGGCAGGAGCAATCCAACGTTCTAGTTGAAACGACAATTCATGGGTGGCTTGATTGGGGATGGTGACGTGTCGTTTCAATACCCGGTATTCAGGCCCGCGACTATAGCTGATTTCTATGGGGCCCGGAGGCAGTAAGACGGAAGAGCCATCATTTCGGTAGACTTGCTCTTGAAAGTAAAAGTCCGGAGCAAGACGCTTTGCTTGAGGAGGGAAGATCTCCCCTTGGGGGCCACGGAAGACAAATTTTCCGGTCGTAGGGTGACCATCGATGTCCCTGATGTTGAGTTGCACCTGGACTCCGTTTCTCACCTTGAACAGCGTCGGAACGTCGCCTCGGAATCCGATGTCTTGGGTGCCTTGGCCGAGTTCGAAGCCAATACTGGCTTCAAAGGTGCCGGCATCCCTTGCATAGATCAATGCGATGGCATACTCAACCTCTAGGCCCGAGAGGCGCTCGGTCATTGGGGCTCGGTGAAACATGGATATGGCGAGGAATTTTGACGGATCGGCCGCGAGACGTTCTGTTTCTTGTTTTGACTGGCGCTGCATGCGAATCGCTGAGAGCTCGCTCATTCCAGCAAAAACAGGGCCGGACTGTGGGCTACGGATACGGAGGATTTCTGTACTCGTACTCTGATTGGTGATTTTTACTAGCAGCGGAGTGAAGCCCCCTTGTTGCAAGGGGATGGGGCCTGGTCGTTTAGCGACTTTGACTCGGACCTCGGGATTAATCTCAACGAAGAAGGCCACCTCACGATCAAAGAGCTTCTGCAAGGTTGCAGAGTGTTGAGAAGATTCCGAATGCGCCACTTGGTCTACTAGAGACTGCGGAAGCGGGGCCCCGATAAGCTCAAGCGCAGCCACCGTTCGTTGAATGTTTGAGTGCAACGGTTGAAAGGCTAGGCTTCCGACGTCTTGTTGGGCTAGGGCGACATGAGCTCCAAATGGAGAGGCGCTCGCCCAGAGCATCCAGCTAAGAATGAGAGTTTTAGCGTTCATGGTTCGCAGCGAAGACAAGTGACGCCAGGCTACACAAATGGGGCGTGAGCGCAATTATCAAGCCGCGTGCCTTCCTCGCCCTGTCACCTGTGAGCGCGGGGTTCGTTCCCTTTCGGTGTGAGGCTGCAGGGAAATCATTGAAGCCCAAGAAAAGAGATTTGAAATCTTCGTTTGTTGTCTGCGGGACTAATTGCTATAAGGCGGGGGTTCCCGGTTTTGTAGCAGAAAGAAATCTATGGATATTCATCCTATTGCGATTTTGGTGATCGGTGTTGCCATCGTCTTGTCAATGATCTTGGTGCTTCGCATCAACGCCTTCATAGCTCTCATCACTGCCGCGTTCTCGGTAAGTTTGATGGTCGAGGGAGACGCCGCGTCCAAGATTTCCAGAGTGGGGGATGCCTTCGGCGGTGTGGTTGGGGCGATTGGCATTGTCATTGCCCTGGCTGCGGTTATCGGTCGGGCTCTAATGGATAGTGGTGCCGCGGAGCGCATCGTGTTAAGCCTCATGAGATTGTTTGGGGAAAAGCGGGCTAAATTCGCCTTGATGGGAAGTGGTTTTGTCCTGTCTGTTCCAGTCTTCTTCGACACCGTTTTTTATCTGCTCGTTCCGCTGGCTCGTTCGCTCTTTCGAAAGACTCAAAAGAACTACATTCTTTACATCACTGCGATTGTGGCCGGAGGGGCCGTGACTCACACCATGGTCCCACCAACCCCTGGACCCCTGTTCATGGCGAATGAGCTGGGGGTTGACCTGGGAACGATGATTTTTGTTGGAGGGCTCGTTGCTATTCCGATGTCGATCGCTGGGGTCTATGTCTGCGGGTTCCTAAATCAACATCTGGATATTCCCATGCGACCGGTAGCCGGTGCCCCCGAGCCGGAGGCGATGGATGAGTCTAGCTTGCCTCCCCTTTGGCTTTCGTTGCTGCCTGTTTTCTTGCCGGTGCTTCTGATTACGATGCGCACCACCACATCCGCTCTCGTTGCCGGGGGGAATCAGAACGGAACGATCCAATCCCTGAACACTGTCTCGGCCGTGCTCGGGAATCCTAGTTTCGCCCTGTTGATCTCGGCTGCTATTTCTGTGTTTCTCGTCGCCAAGTGGAAGAAACGGACCCTTACCGAATTGTCCTCTGATGCGGAACAAGCCCTGATGAGCGGTGGTCTCGTCATTCTGATCACTGCTGCAGGAGGCGCCTTCGGAGCGATGCTCCGGGAAGCAGGCATTCAGGGGGCGGTTGAGGGAATGGTAGGGAAGGATGCCAATACAGCCGGACTCATCGTGCTGATCATTGCCGCCATGGTTGCATCACTGATTAAGTTCGCTCAAGGATCTGGAACCGTGGCAATGATTACTGCCTCAACCATCTTTGCCGGCATCGGTTTTACTGCCGACGGGCTAGGCTTCAATATGGTCTATCTGGCGTGTGCAATCGGAAGCGGATCCTTGATCGGAGATTGGATGAACAATAGCGGTTTTTGGATCTTCGCCAAAATGAGTGGTCTCACGGAACAGGAGACCCTTAAGACGTGGACCGTTCTCACCGCAGCCATGGGTTTGGTGGGGCTCATCGTCACGCTCGTGTTTGCCACCTTGCTACCGATGAGTAGCTAGGCGTCCCTTCGGTGTGTCAACGGTTTCTTAGAATCCGTGATTGACAGAATCGACTTGTTAGCTGGCATGATGAGGTCATGAAGCAGGTTTGGATATTGGGGCTTACCTTGAGTCTCTTACAGGGAGCGTTAGCCGATGACACGCTCGTCTTTGATTTTCCAATTTACAAGAACAAGGCGGCTGGTCCTCAGGTAGGTGGCAATCGCGCCGCCGCTGCGAGCCCCGCTCTAAGTCCTTCAGCCGCACAGCGACAATTCTCGGTCCCTGAGGGATTCGAGGTTCAGCTCTTTGCCGCCGAACCCATGGTTGTTAATCCCGTTACCATGACCTGGGATGAGCGTGGACGACTCTGGGTCTTGGAACTCTACGAGTATCCCAGCGGCGCCCCGGAAGGAACTAAAGGGCGGGATCGCATCAAGATTCTCGAAGACACTGATGCTGATGGCATAGCGGATAGGGTTCACGTTTGGGCCGACGGCCTCAGCCTGGCTACTGGACTTCTTCTGGGTAACGGTGGAGCCTATGTTGGACAAGCACCCCATTTGCTGCATCTCAAAGATACTGACGGAGATGATCGAGCCGACACACGAGAAATTGTGATGACCGGGTTCGGCTTAGAAGATCGGCACGAACTTCTCAACGGATTCACTTGGGGGCCGGATGGCTATCTCTACATGACCCACGGAGTCTTTACCCACTCGAAGGTGAAGGATCCGAGTGATCCGGACGATGATGGCGTCGTGATGAATGCCGCCGTGGCTCGATTCCATCCCAGAACGAAAAAATTCGAAGTGTTCGCGGATGGCACCAGCAATCCTTGGGGCGTTGATTTTGATGCGAAAGGGAACGCCTTCGTGAGTGCCTGCGTGATAGATCATCTTTTTCACTTGGCCCCAGGCGGCCTTTATCAGCGGCAGGCCGGGCAAGCGACGAATCCCTATGCCTATGAGCTTCTGCCATCGATCGTTGATCATCGCCATCACATGGCTGCCTACAGTGGCGTCCAAGTCTATCTTGGAGACAAATACCCTGCTGAGTATGTTGGGAAAATCATGATGGGCAATATCCACGACAACGCTGTCCATGCCGATGCCTTGACCCCGAAGGGATCCTCATTCGTCGCATCTGAATGGATGGATTTTCTACGATCGGATGGCGATGGCTGGTTTCGGCCCGTGAGCGAACAAGTGGGGCCCGATGGAAACCTTTGGATTGCTGACTGGTATGACAAGTACCCTTGCTATCAAAACGCGCGCGCAGATCCAGAAGGAGTGGATCGCGAATATGGCCGTATTTGGAGAGTCGTCTACACCGGGGGGAAGAACGTGACTGTTCCTAGTCGCAATGATCGAAATATGAATCTTGCAACCTTGTCCAGCGGGGTGCTTTCCCAACTACTCGCCCACAAGAACATCTGGCACCGAAAAATGGCGCAACGAATACTGAGCGAACGAGGGGAGGAAGCCTTTGGGCGGGTTGAGTTTCATCCGAGAACACCAATTCACAAACTCTTTGAAGAAGGCCCCACTCTTGAAGCCCGATTGACCGCATTGTGGACGCTGCACGGATCGGGACTCCTTCGGGAAAATGATCTTTCGAATGCAGCTGATGATCCGGAACCGGCGATCCGGGCATGGGCAGCTCGGCTGATAGGGGAGCGTGGCTATGCCTTCACTGAAGGGCTTGACACCCTCGGCAAGTTGGCCAGCGATCCTGATCCGACGGTGCGCCTGGCCGTCGCGGTTGCTGCGAGGCAATTTGTTTCGGGATCCTTGACGATCAATACGCCCCCGAACCTCGCGTTAGAAGAAGTTATCACAGGAGGGATCTTGGCGGAGCTCATGAAAGCGTCGGCAAAGGAGGATGATCCCACACTTCATTTCCTCTATTGGATGGCTCTCGAACCTTTGATGGCTTTGGATCCGCTACATGCGTTGGGATTCTTTGAAATGCGGGTTACGCAACGTGCCTTGCCCCTTGCGGGAACGGTCCTAACTAAGATCATGCGGCGCGTTTGTGATATGTCTGATGATGATCTGTTGGCACAGGTCACCAAGGGGTTGACTAAAATAGAGGGCGACGACTCAGGCCCTATTCTGGTGGCTGCCCTGAAGGGACTGATTGAGGGGCAACGGGGTCGCATTGGCAAAGTCAATGACGATTGCATTGCCTCCGTCACGGTGCTGAGCCAGAGCGAGAACCCTGAAGTGGCCTCCTTCGCCCGCCAGCTTGGGACCGTTTGGGGGGATGCCGCCGCACTCAAACAGGTGCTCTTGCTTCTTGGGGACGAGTCAGCGTCTATCGACGCTCGCATTCAAGCCGTTCGTGTCGCGGGACAGACAAAGACGCCTGAAACTCGTCAAGCCCTCTTGCGGATTGTCAACAGTCAGACCGCCAGTGTCGTCAAAGCCGCCGCCGTTCAAGGTTTGACCAACGTAGGCATCGATGAAACGGCTCGGGATCTTCTCGCTGGTTGGGGCAAGCACAGCCCGACTGTTCGCCGCGCGATCGCGGCACTCAGCACGACACGATGGATGTGGCGACGGCATTTCATTAAAGCAGTGGAAGCCGGTACCGTTGCAACAGGGGACGTGCCGCCAACAGTCATCCGCTCGCTGGTAACCACCGGCGGTGAGGAAGAGAAAAAACGAGCTCAAAAGGTTTTTGGACGTGTCAATAAGACCACGGCGGAGAAGGTGGCACTGATTAAGAAAAAGCGGGCGATTGTTCTCGCGGAAGAACCGGATCTTGCCAAAGGCCGCGAATTGGCTCGAGCAGCCTGCTTGGTTTGTCACACCCTACACGGCGAAGGAGCTGCTATCGGCCCCGATCTCACAGGCGTCGGCCGAAGCAGTCTGGACGCGCTTTTGACCCATGTGATTGATCCCAACCAAATCATCGGGCAGGGCTACGAGAATGTCATTGTGGAGACCAAGGATGGCCAGACCTTGAGTGGTCGACTCGTCGAGGAAACGGACACTCGCATTCGACTTGTCAATCTTGGTCCAACGGAATTTGTTGTCGCCAAAGACCAAATCAAATCCCGCCAAGTCAGTGACCTCTCGTTGATGCCGGAAGGTCTTGATGCGCTTCCCGATGAAGAGTTTCGAAATCTCATCTGGTATATCCTAACGCCTCCCCAAGATGGCCCGCTCAGTGATGAACGTCGGAGCGAATTGATCGGCACCGATTCCTTAGGCGTGCAGATAGATACCCCGGTTGACGGTGAATCCGTGGCGCTGTGGAATCCTCAATGGGAGGTTGATGCGCCCTCGTTCGAGGGGACACCGCGGAAACTCGTTCGCATGGCCGAGCGCACGAACGTTCTGGAAACACATCCTTTTGACGACAGCCGGCCAGCGGCATTGGAGGGGCAGTTCGAGGTCCCTGAAGCAGGTGCCGTTCTTGAGATCGAGGTGGCTTCACATTTGCAAGGCGATTGGGAACTTCGTGCGTCTATTCAAGGGGAGATCGTTAAGCGAACGATTGTGAATCGAAAGGGAGGAGTTTGGAAAACAGTGACACTGGATCTTTCGAGCTACGCAGGGAAACGAATCAACGTTCGTCTAGAGAACGCTGCCAATGGTTGGGAACAGGAATTTGCCTACTGGAGCCGAGTCTTGCTGCAGCCCAAAAGAACCGTCACCTTGAATGATTAACACCATGGGATACGATCGCTCGAGCAAACAGGGAGTGATGTCAGTCTTGACGTCGGGGACAAAATCATGGTTAGCAGGGCTTGGAGTCCTCTTGCTGGTGCTTCAAACTGTTGGCTTAGCTGCAGCGCCGCTAAAGATTGGTGTCATAGGGCTAACCCATACCCATGTGCATTGGATCTTAGGTCGGCCGGATCGAGGGGATATTGAAATCGTGGGTATTGTTGAACCCAATCGAGCACTCGCCAAGCGCTTCCTGGGACAGCACGACATTCCAATGTCACTTCATTTCGAGAGTGTGACGGACATGCTCGCCAAGGTAAGGCCGGATGGCGTGACGGCATTTAACTCGATTCACGAACACCTAGAGGTCGTCAAGACCTTCGCTCCACTAGGGATCCATGTCTTGGTGGAGAAGCCGATGGCTGTGAATGCGGTGCATGCCCGAGAGATGGTTATGCTCGCGCGCCAACACGGGATTCATCTGCTGACGAACTACGAGACGACCTGGTACGCAACGAACCATCGCATCTACGATATGGTGCACACGGGTGATAAGATCGGAGAAATACGGAAAGTTGTCGTCCACGATGGTCATCGCGGGCCCGAAGAAATTGGCGTGAATGAAGAATTCCTCGAGTGGTTGACTGATCCGATCAAGAATGGAGGTGGGGCAGTGACCGACTTCGGGTGCTATGGAGTCAACTTGATCAATTGGCTGACGAAGGGAGCCCGCCCCCTGACTGTCACGGCCATCACTCAGCAGATCAAGCCAGAGAAATATCCCAAGGTCGATGACGAAGCAACGATCATCCTTACCTATCCGAAGATGCAAGGAATTGTTCAGGCATCCTGGAATTGGCCCATTTCACGCAAAGATATCGAAGTCTATGGGGCATCCGGTCAGGTGATGGCAAAAAACAGTCACGATTTAGAATATCGGCTTGGAGACGGTCATCCATCAGAGTCTGTAAGGCTTGATAATCGTCCTGCCCCCTATGACGACCCTTTTGCATACTTTGCTGCCGTGATCCGGGGAAAAATCAGAATTCAGCCCAACGATCTTTCTGCCCCAGAGAACAATCTGCTCGTGAATGAAATTCTAGAGGCGGCCATTCGTTCAGCAAAGAGCGGCGCAACGGTTCCCTTTGCCCCCAAATAGAGCCCATTCTCTCCGACGACTGCATTCTTGTAAGTCAGTTTCTGCGCTCCGGACACTCTCGGCTTGGGGGAAGGACGCGAAATCTCTATTCAATTGTTTTTTTCTGTTGAATTCAGCCGGGAACCTGGAAGGTTTTCGCTGTAACCCGCGTTTGGGGGAGCAGGTCTCACTGAAGGGAAAAGATCGAAGCATGGATATCAAATATTTCAATTCACCGATGACGACACGCATCTTTGCCACGAGCTGTATTCTGCTCTTGGCGCAGACCGACCTCAGTGCCCAGCGCAGGACCCCTACAGAGCCGATCGTATCGCTGCTCGACATCGATCGAAACCGAGAGCTGTCGGCTGCTGAAATCTCGGGAGCAATTGAGCGACTCAGAACGGCGGACGAAAATGAGGATGGCTCAGTCACTGAAGAAGAGATATCGGGCCGCCTTCGATACCTGCAGAACAATAAGCCGGGCATCATTCAAACGGATTTTCCGTATCAAATGGCCGCGATCGGAGCACCGGCGCCGGAAGGAAATGTGGCCAAGAAAGGAATGGCAATCTCCCTTGGAAATGGAGCCTCGATGCTGTTTGACACAGATCTTGTTCGCATCGCCGCTGGCTGGACCGGTGGCTTGATCACGACGACCGGAGTTTCATTTGATGGTTCCCATGGAGGGTACCCACAGATCAGTGGTAAACAGGTTTTCGGAACTCCTAGCGTCTCAGGATGGGCTGATTCGTCGGGGCAGTTTTTGGACGATCGCCCTCAACCGTTTGGACCGATTAATCCGGACCATGCTCGATGGGATGGGCACTATCTAGTCGGCGATCAAGTCACCTTGGCTTACACCGTGCATGGCACGAAGATTTACGAGCAACCAAGCAGCATCGCCGTTGGTAAGCAGGTGGGCTTTGTGCGCAGTTTCAAGATTGGAACGGCGGGTGCGGACAGCTCGAAAGGTCTTTCGTTACTTTTGGCGGACGTGGATGGATTCAGTGGGAGGGTAAACGAGGGAAGAGCCTCGCTGCTGGAGCATGGGGGGGAGCGAACGTATGTCGCTTTTCTAAATCATTCACAGGGGGCGCAATTCTCGGTCGTGGAGCGACAGCTTATCCTCAATCTCGCTCCGTCCAATAACTGTCTCTTATACACATCTCCGAGCCCACGAGACCTCTCTACATCT
>CAJXVR010000166.1 GCA_913061285.1 uncultured Verrucomicrobiota bacterium
ATGGGCTCGGAGATGTGTATAAGAGACAGGGTTATCGTGTAGAGGGCGCTGGAAAGGTCTTTCATCATCATTTGGGAGGAGCCTTCCATGATGCGGACTCCTTCGACGATTTTCAGCCGATGCGACCGCAACGGTATCCTCGGATCAAGCTCAATCAAGCACCGGAATACGGATCTAGGAACACCGACTGGGGCGCGTGGCCGAAGAATGAGCACGAAACGATTGACGCCCACACGGTTGATTATTGCATCAAGGCCTTGATGCGCCCTCCTGCTGAGATGCCGAGGTTCTTGGTGTGTGGAATTTTTAAACCCCATTCTCCCTTCTTTGCGCCAGCCGAATTCCATCGAGCCTACCCGAAGATCCTGTTGCCAGAACGTCGTATTGATGACTGGAATGATCTTCCGAGCGGAGCCCTGGCGCTTCTTCAGCAAAAGCAGTGGTTCTGGAAGGGGATGATGAAAGTGGCTGACTCTCATCCGGGCGCCTATGCGGATTTCGTTCGTGCCTATGCTGCCTGTGCCTCCTTCGCTGACTCACAGATCGGAAAGGTGTTGGATGCGCTAGATGCGAGTCCCCGCCGGGATGAAACGATCATTGTCCTGTGGTCTGATCACGGGTTTCACCTTGGAGAGAAAGATCATATCGAGAAGTTTGCTCTCTGGGAGAAGAGTAATCACATCCCCTTCATCATGGTCGCTCCCGGCGTGAGCCGGCCGGGGACCCGGTGTGATGAGCCGGTCGATCTTTCTGTCCTTTATCCGACCTTGCTCGAATTAGCGGGGCTTGAGGCTGACGGGTTGTGTGATGGGGAGAGCATTGTCTCCCTGTTTGATGAAGGCGGTGCCAAGCGAGAGCGGGCGGCGCTAATGACTTATCAGCGGGGGAACCACGCGGTTCGTTCGAGGCATTGGCGCTATATTCGCTATGCTGATGGGAGCGAAGAGCTCTATGATCATCGGGAAGACCCCGGTGAATGGCGCAATCTAGCTGAAGAACCGAAACTGAAAACCGTGATTGCCCGCCATCGAAAATGGCTTCCGTCCGATGACGCTGCCGCGGTCGCCGATCTCAAATTAAGATGATGAAAAGGCTGAGCCGTTGCTTCTTGTCGGGGATTGGATTGGTCATCTTGCTTAGTAGTGGGGGAGAAGCTAATGGTGCGGGGCGGCCGAATGTTCTTTTCCTAGTCGTTGACGATATGCGCGATTGGGTCGGCTGTCTTGGGGGCTATCCGGGAGAGGTAAAGACACCCAATATTGACCGTTTAGCGGGGAAAGGTGTTCTGTTCACCAATGCCCATTGCCCGTCCCCTAAGTGTGCTCCATCTCGGGCTGCGACAATGACCGGGCTCATGCCATCCACGACCGGGCTCTATGACAATGGTCATTGGTGGTATCCCAATCTTCCGGATGTCGTGACGATTCCGGCACATTTTCGAGCGCATGGGTACCGAACGGTTGGAGCAGGAAAGATTTTCCATCACACAGCAGGGAATCATCCCCCGAATCAGTGGAATCACTTTCAACCGATTCGGTTTAACGATGATCCTTGGTTTCGCGGTTCTGACTTGAACTATCCGTGGACCGCTGGAGCACCCTTTCCTGCTGGGTATCCGTTTAGCGGCGTCGAAGGGCTTCCTCACGAGAATGATTGGGGGGCGATTCCACGGGCTGAATCTGACTATGACGATCGACAAACTGCGGACTATGCGGTCCGCTTTCTGGAGAATTTCTCGGGGGAACAACCCTTTTTCTTGGCCTGTGGTCTGTTTCGTCCCCATCTGCCTTGGTACGTGCCGCAGCGATTCCTCGATCTCTATCCCCTCGCAACCGTTCGATTGCCCCATATCAAGGAGGGAGACCTCTCAGATGTTCCTTCCGAAGGACGGGCATTGGCGAGGGCTCGGCGGAGCGATTTTGAAAGGATCCAGGCTGCGGGAAAATGGCGAGAAGCAGTGCGGGCGTACCTCGCTAGTATCAGCTATGCAGACGATCTCTTGGGCAGGGTGTTGGATGCGTTAGAACGGAGCGGAACGGCTGAAAACACCGTTGTGGTGCTATGGTCCGATCATGGTTTGCACTTGGGGGAAAAAGAGCATTGGCACAAATCAACCCTTTGGGAGGCGGCCACGCGGGTGCCGCTTATCATTGCCGCTCCCAACTATGCCCGTGGGCGTTGTCAGATACCGGTCAGCCTTGTTGATATATACCCGACCCTGATTGAATTGTGCGGCTTGTCGTCGATTGAGCAACTCGATGGAGAAAGTCTTGTATCCATGCTCAAAGCTCCAGGAAAGCATCAAGATCGGGCCGCGGTGACAGAATTTCGTCGAGGGAATGCGACTCTGCGAACAGGGTCACACCGGTATACTCACTATTCGAATGACGGACAGGAGCTCTACAATCATCTCGAAGATCCCCACGAATGGCATAACCTGATTGAAGAACCTGAGGGGCAGGGGTTGGCACGGCTGTTGTCGCGCCATTTGCCTGATTCCTGGGCGCCCTCAGCGCCAACCAAAGCCGCATACTCCTTTGACCCCGAGTCCTTCACGTGGACCGAGAAGAAAAGTGGGCGCGTTATTTCGGGCCGCTAATCGGAAGGGGGAGGAGGAATCGCTCCCTAGCACCGGCCTGTTTCGAACGCGCTGGCCGTTCCTGAGTTCCTAGGGGTTAGTTGAGTGCAGCGACTTTAATATTCTTGTAGGCGGCGGACATGTCGCGATTGCCGTGGAGTTGGATGCCGATCGGTCCCCGTTCAATGGCGGATTCAGAATCGTAGCTCATGACATGTTGGCCATTGAGATAAACGGTGTAATTCTTGCCAATGGCAACGATGGTCATGTGATTCCAATCACTGGATTTCAGGAGTTCTTTGACCCCTTTTCCTTCAACGGGATAGCCTTTTCCAGCGATGTAGGGGGATCCCGTCATATCTCGTTTGAGAGAACCGGAGATGCCAATCTGAATTTGCTCGTTCCCGTTCCTCACGAACACACCTGTGTCGACGGTTCCGTGGCCCATTTTGAAGTCGAAGTCCATGATGAAATCGCTATACTCCTTCTCAGTCCAGATGTTGGAGCCTTTCTTGTTAGGGCCGCTTTTGAGCGAGAGGATGCCGCCTTTGGCGGTCCACCAGGTGTTGTTCTCGGGTAGTTTCCACCCAGTGAAGTCATGCCCGTTGAAGGCTGTCGGCAGATCAGCGGAATGCATCGAGCCTGAGCTGAGGAGAAGGATTGTGATTAAGGTGAGATATAAGATTCCGCGTGTCGTCGCCATAAGCATTCTATCGTTCGGGTTTGGGGGAGCTTAGAGGCGGATTATTCTGAAGTCCAGGGAATGTGGACTGTGCCTAAGAGAGATGTGGAGGGGGCGGGTAGGTGCCTCCTGGTATGTGAATTAGTGGGCTCTTATTTCTGAAAGGCGTCGTGCGCGTAGTCCAGGCATTGCTGCCTAACGGCACTCGGCCATTGGGCGAGCGAGGCTTTAAAGTATTCTTCGTTGTTTCCGAAAAGGCCTCGAGAGGCCTCTTCGAATCCTGGGAGGTCGCCACCGATGGCATGCATGAAACGATAGGTGACATTCTGCGCTGCTCGGCATTGACTCTTTCCATCGCTTTCCTTCCGCGCGTTTTCGACCAGCTTTCGCAGCGTGATGCTCGCGCCTCCTGGTTGGGACTTGAGCCAGGCCCAGTGTCGTGGGAGCAAGGTGACTTCTCGAGCGATAACGCCTAATTTAGGGCGTCCACGTCCTCGGTTGGTTGACTCTCTTGAGTCTGTGTGTTCGTCGCAATTTTGTTTTGAAATCGATAGAACGCGCTGCTTGGCTCTTTCTGCAACCTCCTTGATTGTTCCTCGGTAATCGATCTCGACTTGATGCGCAGTTTGTCGATCGAAGACTAAAACAGACGCTGTCTTGTCTCGGTTTAGAAGCTGTTTCGCTTTTGCGGCGACATGCTCAAGGGATCCGGATGCCACTCGCTTGACTCCGTGAAAGGCAACGTAGGTCCGTTCTCTTTGTCGACTGCTCGAGTCCGATTGCGCGTTTGTCATTGGCATTGAAATATACCCGGGTAATATTAACTGTCAATAAAACCCGGGTATAAAAACTCGGCTGCCTCAAGCTATCTGATTTGAATGATCTGCGGTCTCCCTGATGGGCGGCCTGGTTTTTTCTCGAAAGAGGCATAATTGACGATTGCGGCTGCGAAGTTGATAGCAATGATGATCAAGCAGATGAATCGCGTGAGCCGTGGCGTGAGGATTGAAAACCCCCAAAGGGCAAAGGCTTGATAGAGCTTTCCGAGAACGGGACCGGCGGTGTTGCCGTACTGGTAGCTGAGGAGCCGGACATAGAGATTCGATTCTGCAGCGGGACTAGCGATATTCATGAAATAGGTCGTCGAAGCGGCGTCCGCAGCTGCGGAAAGGCAGAAGAGCGCGAAATGGGTATGATACTTAGTAAAAAGGTCCCACTTGTGATGTCGGAAGTTTCGGGTCAAAGAAAACGATTCTGACTCGTTGCGTGGATGATCGTCGGGACTCATGGTAAGGGAAGGGCTTTCAATCGATTTTACGGACTACCTCGGGTGCGTCTCCTGATGAGCGCTGAAGTTGATTTCTATTTCCTGGACCATTGGTGAACATTGCGGCCGAAGGTTCGTTCGAATCCTTGCTGTCCTTGTACTCTTGCGAGATCACTAATAATCTAGGCTCTCTGCGGAATGACGCAATCCTTGATGTGTCGCCGGCGGATCGGGGTGGCGAGTTTTTTGGAGAGTGTCTTGTTATTGGTTACGAATTCTGCTATGGCTTCATTTCATGAGAGGTTTCTTAGTCACATTGGTGGGCCTAGGCATATCATCTGTTTCTTCATTGGCCGTCTCAGTGACGGGGGGCACTTTTGGAACGTTCTACTCCGGCGTCGATGCGACGTTTAATCCTTTTTCGAGTCCTCCCGGGCTGGCTACGACAGATTCCCATGCCGCTCGACAGAACTGGTTGGGGGCTTTCTCTGGCTCCCCATCAGTAACCACGCAGAATTTTGATTCCGGATTTGTCTATGGAAGCAGTTTGGCGCCGAGAAATGCTCCGACAAGTCAAACGGTAAATGGGTATACTTATTCTACCTCGTTCTTTACTGCGGATCAGACGGGGATCTTTCGGGGGGCATCAGGCGATGCTCTAGATCTCGATCCCGTAGGGATTGGACCCGATTCAACCCGTGGATTCAACGTTGAAGAGGGGCAATATGCCGGGGCAAATCGAGGTTATTTTCAAGTGAAACCGAATTCGACCGCTGGGAACGATGGGGGGCTGAAAGTGGACTTCGGCAGTAATGGCGTCTTGTCCTTTGGGTTCTATTTGACCGGGCGAGAGGCGACCAAACAACAGGTGAATCTTGTGATCGAGTATGCCAATTCCAACATTGATACGCTTACTCCAACCTCAGCCGGCAATCTCGGCGTTGGTGGGCTTGGTTTTATCGGTTACGTTGGTGACGGGAATGAAATTGCTAATTTTAAATTGGAAGAAGTGTTCTCTGGAGCCGGGGAAGATATTTTCGCGATCGACGGTCTTGAGACGTTGACCGTTGTTCCGGAGCCGGGGACTTGGGCCGTTCTTAGTTGTATTGGACTCTTTGGCTTTGCTGCCGTTCGGCGCTATCGTAACTCTTGAGCCATCTTGCAATCGTAGCAGGATTCACAGAGCGACTCCGTTCTGTGAATCCTCGCCCGAGCCATCTACTTGGTAGAGAACTTAAAGACCGTTGTCGTTTCGTAGGCGTCTCCCGGTTCTAGAATGCAGGAGGGAAAGTTTGGTTGGTTGGGGCTGTCAGGGTAGTGCTGGGTTTCAAGGCAAAAACCACCGCGATGAAGATAATTCTTCCCTGACTTGCCAACGAGACGACCGTCGAGAAAGTTGCCACAGTAGAACTGGACCCCTGGCTCATCGGTGTGAACTTCAAGGACTCGGCCGGTAACAGGTTCGTGAACGCGGGCCGCGAGTCGTAGTTTGCCAGTCCTTGCCTTCCCGTTGATCACCCAGTTGTGATCGAATCCGATTCCATATTCGAGCTGCTGGTGTTGTTTGTTGATGTCTCTTCCGATTGCTTTTGCTTGGGTGAAGTCGAATGGAGTTCCTTGAACCGGAGCGATCTCTCCGGTCGGGATGAGGGTCGAGTCGACCGGGGTATAGTGAGATGCATTGAGCATTAGTTCATGCCCTAAGATATCTCCGTTTCCTTCTCCCTTCAGATTGAAGTAGGTGTGTTGGGTGAGATTCACTGGGGTCGCTTTGTCAGTCGTCGCGTGATAGGCCACGGAGAGTTCATTGGCGTTGTTGAGTCGATAGGTGACTTTGATATTCAGGTTGCCAGGGTAGCCTTCCTCCTTGTCCTTCGCTAAGTAGTGGAGATCGAGGCCGGTCCAATCATCGCCTGCGGTTGGGTGAGCTGTCCATACGACCTTGTCAAATCCGATCACGCCACCGTGCAGGTGATTGGGGCTGTTGTTGATGGCAAGTGAGTAGGACTCGCCATCTAGGGTGAATGCGCCTTTGGCGATGCGATTACCGTAACGGCCTACGATGGCACCGAAGTAGGGTTTGTCGACCGCATTAATGTAGTCGCTCACTCGATTGTATCCGAGGGCGACATCCGCGAAGCCACCGTTGCGATCGGGAACTGAGATCGAGGTGATGATCGCACCATAGTTGGTAATTTTTACCGTCATTCCAGCCGTATTTTTCAAGGTGTAGAGCTGGATGCTGTCAAAGTCGCTGACGGATATTTGAGCGCTAGCTGGCTGAGCAATGGCGATTGCCAGGCCAAGAAGGAGTGCCTTAATGCTTTTCATAAATCTTATTCGTTGGTCTCGATGTTCAGATTCCTAAACGGGATGCCGTACTTTGTGGCTTGGAATGAAGGGATTGTGCCCGTTTCTCCGCCAAGAAAAAAGTCCTAGTTCCGTCAAAATAGAAAGGTGATTCGAGATCAATGTTCTGCGTTTGCGGTTAGGAGTGGCGAGGGGGCGGTAAGGGGGGCTTGCCAAAGCATCCGAAGTTTGCCTTTGATAAGGGCGATGATTACCAAATTGACCGAGGGCGATTCCCGGCTTCCGCGCTGCCGTGTTCTTGGGTTCACGCTGATTGAACTCTTGGTGGTGATTGCGATCATTGCGATCTTGGCGAGCATGCTCTTACCTGCGTTAGGCAACGCGAAGAAACAGGCGATTAAGGTCAAGTGCGCGAGTAACCAGCGTCAGATCCACTTGGCCTATCAAATGTATGTTGATGACAACGATGATTGGTATCCCCTCGTCCCTGGCATTGCATCGATTGGCGGACAGAAAGGGGAGGTTTTTGGCAATGATGTCGTCAATGGACTCGTGGAGGAAACCAATCGCCCCTTGAATCAGTACGTTGGGGCGGTTCGCGTTTTTCGATGTCCGGGAGATAAGGGGGATTCGCTTCAAAAAACCGATCACGTCTACACCGCGCTGGGTAACAGCTATCGCGGGGCATGGTGGAATGCCTTTCGAGTGAAACGGGTTCTTGGCTTGAGTTCACGTGACAAGGGAAGCCCAGAGGCGACTCCAATCAAGGGAAGCGAAGTCGCGAGGAAACCGACCACCAAAGTGATTCAGGGAGATTGGCATTGGCACGGCAATCGAGGACTGACGGACAAGCGAAGCGTCTGGCATAACTTCAAAGGGAAGTCGCGCTACAACATGACCTTTGGGGATGGCCACGTCGAATTCGTGAGATGGCCTGAAGAATTTGTCAATTGGACCTGGACCTCGCCCGACATCGATTTTGATTGGTGGTAGGATCTGTTTGTGTGGTTGTGGACGAGAGAACGGTTCAGGATCAATGCACATGAAAACAGCTTGCTTTTGATAGATCCGAAAGAACCTGTCATTCTGGCCACTACCAGGGCAGGGTAAAACTCAAGAAGAGTTGATCCCGTGATCCCTAGTCGCTATAAGGATTCCTATGAACCCAAATAAGAGAACCCTTCGTATGCTCGTCCGCCCTCTCCTTGCCGTCATTGTATTCCTAGGAATACAGACGCCACTGGACGCGGCCGCGCCGCTGAAGGTGTTGTTGATCACTGGTGGTTGCTGCCATGATTATGAAGGGCAGAAAGATATCTTGAAAAAAGGACTTGAGGCCCGTGCTCATGTGCGGGTGGATCAGGTTCACACGAACGACAAGAGCACTCGTCCTCCCTTGGCAATTCTTGGGAATGCTGAGTATGCGAATGGCTATGATCTTGTTATTCATGATGAGTGTGGCGCTGGCTTGTCGGATGAGTCTCAGGTGCGAGCCGTTCTTAAACCTCATCTGGATGGTGTGCCCGGTGTAAACCTTCATTGCGCGATGCATTCCTACCGAATCGGGAACCCGCGCGATCCCGTCACTCCAGGAACGGCTCATGGACTTTGGTTTGAATACCTCGGGATTCAATCGAGTGGTCACGGACCTCATGAACCGATTGATGTGCGATTTACTAAGCCATCAAGTCCGATTACTCGTGGCTTTAAAGACTGGCGGACATATAAGGAAGAACTCTACAACAATGTGTCCATCTTTGATTCAGCAACGGCGTTGGCCTCTGGGAAACAGAAAGTGACACGACGGAATGGCGAGGAGCGGGTGGATGAAGCGGTGGTGGTCTGGACAAACGAATACGGGCCTAAGAAGACGAAGGTGTTCAGCACGACCTTAGGGCATTATTCTGAAACCGTGGGCGACACGCGCTATCTGGATCTTGTGACTCGCGGATTGCTTTGGGCGACCGGCCATTTGTCTGCCGATGGTAGGGCTGCTCCAGGCTACGGTCCGGGGGGCAAATGAGTCAGCGGGGTGGTTCGGTAGGCTGATGAGATATCAGGCTATTAAGGGACTGATGACTTCGCCTCCGAATTGAGAGAGTTGCTTGTAGCGTCCGCCGTGGAAGTAGGTCAATTTGTTGTCATCGAGACCAAGCAATCTTAGGAGGGTGACATGGACGTCGCGGATATGATGAACATCGGATACAGCCTCGGCGCCGGTTTCGTCTGTTGCCCCGATTGTGTGCCCGGCATTGACTCCGCCACCGGCAAACCACATGGGCATGGCCTTAGGATTGTGATCGCGTCCGTAGGCGATTCCACCACGGACTCCGTTATCGGGGGAACGTCCGAATTCGCCCGACCACACGATCAGGGTTTCGTCGAGGAGACCGCGGTCTTTGAGGTCGCGAATGAGGGCTGCGATGGGTTGGTCGACCTGAGGGATGAGTGCTCCGTGAGCGCGTTCGATAAAGTCGTGTGAGTCCCAAGTGGCGTGAAAACACTGGACGAAACGGACCCCTTTCTCAATGAGGCGTCGGGCGAGGAGGCATTTTCGACCGAACGAATCAGTCGCGTCCTTGCCGATGCCATAGCTCTCTTTTGTTCGCTCGTTTTCTTGCTCGAGATCTAAAACGCCGGGGACCTCCATCTGCATGCGAAATGCGAGCTCATAGTTCTTCATTCGAGCTTCCAATTGTTGATGGCTCGGGTGAAGGGCTTGGTGCTTGCGGTTGAGTTGACTCAGGAGATCAAGGTTGGCCCGTTGATGCTCGCGGGTGACCCCCTGAGGGGGCGCCAGGTCTAGAATGGGAGAACCGTTCGGCCTCAGCGTCGTTCCTTGGTAACTGACGGGAAGAAAACCATTGCTCCAATTGGCCGTGCCTCCCTGTGGGAATGCCGCTTCCGGGAGCACGATGTAGCCAGGGAGATCTTGGTTCTGGGAGCCGAGTCCGTAGGTGACCCACGATCCGACTGCGGGATCGCCACCAAATCGGTTGCCGGTGTTGAGCTGGTACTGTGCGGTTGGATGGTTGACCGAATCGACTTGGCAGCCTCGGTAGAAGCAGAGCTCGTCAGCCACGCTTTGGAGGTGTGTCCAGTTCGTGCCCATGCTGGCCTTACTTTGACCATACTCGCCGAAGCTAAAGGGACTCTTCACATAGTAGCGTTTCCCGCTCTCCATGGCCGACTTCATCTTGCCACTACGATTAAATTCCTTGAGATGGAGTGAATCGAGTTTGGGCTTCGGGTCGAAGGTGTCGATGTGACTTGGGCCGCCTTCCATAACCAAGAAGATGCACCGCTTTGCTTTTGCTGGCAGATGACCCTGCTTCACCGCCAGCGGATTTGCCGTCGAATTCTCATTGTCCTGTGCCAGTATTGATGAAAAGGCGAGGCTTCCGAGGGAAGCGCCGAGGCCATAGAGAAACTCTCTCCGTGACGGTTGATGCGGTGAAGGAAGTGATTGGGGGAAAGGCTGAATACTCATATCCACTCTGGTGCGAGTCTAGTAGATGTAGGCAAACTCGTTGCTGTTAAAGAGGACTAAACAGAGCTCGGCGAGCGCACGGGTTTGAGGCGGTACATCGGCAGGTTTGGGGTCGGCGATGAAATCCTTAAAGACTTCCAGACGCTCACTGAAACTGAATTTTTCTCCCGTGTTTTCTTCCACGGCTTCACGAACGACTTCAATGGGATATTCGGGTTTAGGAATCTCCGTCGTCTCATGCCGCTGTTGCATTGCGGAGAGATGGGCTAGACATTGCTGTCGTTCGTTCGGTGAAGGCTCCCTGAGTAGGGCGAGTTTGAAGGCATGCTTGATCGCCTCACTTGGGGAATCGGTTTTGGAATCGACTCGAAGTGCAAAAGCAAGGGCTCGATCATAGGCGATTTGGCTATTGAAAAGACTAAAGACTTGAGGAGTGACATTCGAAGCGTCGCGCGCCTCGCAGGAAAGGTCTGGATCTGGCTCGTTGAAGACTTCCATAAAGGGGTCGCGCAGTCCGCGGATCTTTAACATGTAGAGCGTTCGGCGATGCCGTTCCTCCGGAAGCGGATTGGGTTGCCAGGCCGTTGCGAAGGTGCCCATGACCATGCGAGGTTGAAGGGCCACTTCGAGATTGATTTCAGGGCGATTGGGGATCCCCCCTATCATCGGGTTGAGTTCTCCGCTAACAGCGAGCATGCTGTCCCGGAGTTCTTCAGAACGCAGCCGCCGTGGTTGAAATGCCGCATAGAGCTTGCCCTCCGGATCCTGACGGCTCACGAGGGCTGGATCAGGGTGATGAGAGGAACGTTGATAGGCTGCAGAATTCATGATCAGTCGATGCATGAATTTGAAGGAACCGCCTGAGTCGCGAAAGGCGACCGCCAACCAATCAAGAAGCTTAGGGTGACTGGGCTTCTGTCCGGACGAACCGAGGTTGTTCGGATTTCCTGCGAGGGGGCGTCCCAGGTGCCATTGCCAGATACGGTTGGCAATGGCGCGATAGGTTAAAGGGTTCTTGGGGTGGGTGATCCATTGCGCGAGTGCTTTACGTCGATCTGTAAGCTGGCTGGGAAACGAGATGCTCTCAAGTTCGGGGATTCGCTTGTTCAAGACGCTCAGAGCCGCGGGCGATACCTCGGCTCCGGGAGAAAAGGCGTCGCCTCCGCTTAGGATATGGCCCTTTTCAATCTCGCCGACTTCGAGGGGGCGTTTCGGAATTCTTTGGGGTTCAGTATACCCGCTCCGTTTTGGAGAGCGGCCGGTGTAGACTGAAAAGGCGATGGGTTCGTAACGTTCAAGCTTCCATTTTAATCGGCCGAGAGTTTTTCGGGCGATGCGTTCCTTTCCAAAGTCCTCAACGGAGAATCCGTAGCGCCGTGGGGGCATCTGTTCCGGCGAGAGACCAGCGTCTTGGGCTTCCTTGCGATTCTTGTAGGGAAGATTGCGTTCGGTAAACCATTGGGCGATGGCGCTGTTTGACTTTTTGTTGAGTTGTTCGAGTGCTTTCTGGGTCGCTTGTTTCTGTGCGAGCAGATAGTCCCGTTCATGAAATCCCTCAAGGTTTTCATCGGGGAGAAAGGGAGTCCGGCGTTCCGATAGTTGAGTTGTGTTGAAGGCGGAATAGAGACTGTAGTAGTCCTTTGTCGGGATCGGATCGAATTTATGGTCATGGCATTTGGCGCAACGGAGGGTATGTCCCAGGAAGGTCTGTCCTACTGCGTTGACGGCGTCATCGAGGAAACGTTGCCGAGCGATTGCGGGAACTTCCATGCCGGTCAGCTCCCAGGGGCCCATGCGGAGGAAGCCGGCGGCGATGACGTTTTCCGGATTGCTTGGGTCGAGTTCGTCTCCGGCGATTTGTTCGCTCACGAATTGGGTATAGGGTTTGTCGCTGTTGAACGAGCGGACGACATAGTCTCGGTAGCGCCAAGCATTGCCTCGATCGAAGTCGTTGGCAAATCCGGATGTGTCGGCATAGCGGACGACATCCAACCAGTGGCGTCCCCATTGTTCTCCATAGTGAGGGCTTGCTAGGAGCCGTTCGATGACTGCTGAGAAGGCCTGTTCCTCCGAGCCTTCGTCCTCAAGATAGGCAGTCACTTCACTTGGGCTCGGCGGAAGTCCAATGAGATCGTAGGTTGCTCGCTTCAACAGTGTTAGTCGATCTGCCCTGGGGGCTGCTTTCAGATCGAGCTCGGCGAGTTGACTGCCGACAAACGCGTCAATTGGATGCTGATCGAGATTGGGCGGGGTGGGGCTCGTGAGTAATTGGTAGGCCCACATATCTTTCTCAAGATACTTTCGGTTGGTCCATTCAGATTTGAGCCCTCCACTGGTAGGGATCGGGATGCCTTCTGTTTGGCTCCATTTGTCTTCCGTTGTTTCTAAGAGTTCTGTGAGGCGTTCGCTCGAGGGCCATGGAGCCCCGCCTCGGATCCATCGTTCAAAGAGTTGAACAACGGATGGTGAGAGGCGTTCACTCTCTTTTGGGGGCATTTGGAGGTCCTCGTTGTTCCAGCGAATGGCCTCGAGAAGAAGACTCTCTTCAGGCTTTTCAGCAATAAGAAGTGGCCCGGAATCACCTCCAGGGAAAGCCGCAGCGCCTGATCTGAGGTCGAGACCGCCCTTGAGTTTTTCGGGGTCATCTCCGTGGCAGGCGAGGCAGGATGAGCTAATGATGGGCCAAAGTTGATGCGCGAACAGTTGCTCAGCCTCTTCGTATGGCGCCGCTGGGAGATCGGCTGCCTGGATAAGAGGGTTCGGGGTCAGGGCAATCGCGAAGACAAGCCCAGAAAATGGCTTGCTCCAGTGCCATAGAGTCTTGGGCCATTGCGGTGTGAACATGCTCCTAACGGTGGCCTGCGGACGGAGGAATTTCAATGATCGAATTTAAGGCTAGCGAGCTCCTTTAGGCATCGTTGGTCAGGCCTGCACTTTTGACAGCCGCCGTCTCGAGAGGTAGATTCCAGCTGTCGATCATTACTGGTGCCCTCCATGCATTCCTCCCTTAAATATACCGGCCATCGGCCCTGGCCGCTGCCTTCGGAGCCTTGGGTGATGCAACAGCAGTGGTTGGATCTTGCCTTTATGCATTGGGAGATTCCGGTGCGGAACCTCCGGGATCGAATTCCCCCCGGTCTGGAGATTGATACCTTTGATGGGACGGCATGGATTGGTCTGGTGCCATTCGTGATGAAAGGGGTAAGACCGCGTTGGTGCCCGTCGTTCCCGGCATTTTCCGAATTCCCAGAAATCAACGTTCGGACCTACGTGACGTATCAAGGAAAACCCGGCGTTTGGTTCTTCAGTCTGGATGTGCCGAATCCGCTAGCCGTCCTAGTGGCTCGTAGCGTCTTTCATTTGCCGTATTATTTGGCTCAAATGGATGTGCAGCGACGGGGGAATGGGGTAGACTACGCATCTCGATTTGATCGTCGTTCCTTTAGAGCCTATTATGCGCCTTCGATCGGGAAACCCATCAAGGCGACTTCCTTTGCCGAATGGGCGACGGCCCGTTATTGTCTCTATACCGATGATCGAAAGGGACGGCTCTATCGCGGTGAGATTCATCATCGTTCTTGGCCTCTCGAAGCGGCTCAATTGGATGTTTGCGAAAATTCTTATCTCGATGGTTTTCCCTTTGGGCAAGCTCATGATGAAGTCTTGTTCTCCCGTTCGCTCGAGGTTGTGGTGTGGCCCTTGAGGCGGCTTCAGTCTGATACTTGAGATTCGAAGGGATATTGAGGAGCGATTATTTGGTTTAAAAACGCTTCTTCAGGTTTGCGTTCCGCGCCTGGTCCAGAGATGATCTGAATTCAATCATGAACTCTCTTATTGTCGAATTACGGCGTCTCCCAAGACGCGAGTTGTTCGTACTGGTCACATTGCTGACTGGTTTGGGGGGGGCGCTGCTTCATGCCGAGAGCGAGGAGACATTCTTTGAATCACACGTTCGTCCACTTCTCACTGAGCACTGCACTGACTGCCATGGCGAAAGAAAGCAGGAAGGCGGGCTCAGATTAGACAAGAAGGCAGGGTTCAGGCGGGGCGGCAATTCAGGCGCACTCGTGGATCGGGCTGATCCGGAGATGAGTTTGATCCTAAGAGCTGTTCTGCGGGTGGATGACGAGCTACAGATGCCTCCCAAAGAAACTCTCGAGCCAGCATCCGTCGAAATTCTTCGCCGCTGGATTTGGGACGGAGCGGCCTGGCCAGATGAACCCGAGTCAGGGCTATTGCTCAACGACGATGCACGGAGGCGCGAACATTGGGCCTATCAACCGATCGTGATGCCTGACTTGCCTGAGTTGAGTCATTGGACGTCCGTGAGTTCGCCCTTGGATCGGTTTGTGCAATCGCGATTGGAAGAACACCAGCTTTCTTTCTCGCCGCAGGCAGATCGTGCCACTCTCCTTCGTCGGGCTTCCTTGGCTCTGATTGGGCTGCCTCCGGAACCCGACGCAGTTCAAGCGTTCGAATCGGACGAACGTCCCGATGCCTTTGAGCGAATTGTTGATCGACTCTTGAGTCGTCCAGAGTATGGCGAGCAATGGGGGAGGCATTGGCTTGATGTGGCCAGGTATTCGGATGCCAAAGGGTATGTCGATGCCGGGGAAGCCAAGTATCCATTTGCCTATACGTATCGTGACTATGTGATTGGGGCGTTTAACGAAGATCTTCCCTACAACCAGTTCGTCAAAGAACAACTTGCTGCAGACCGGCTGGTGCGGCGCGATAATGATTCGTTGGCTGCTCTGGGGTTTCTGACGGTAGGGGCGCGCTACAATTTTTTCCCTCACGAGATTATTGATGACCGGATCGACGTGGTGACGCGAGGTTTCCTCGGGCTGTCGGTAGCCTGCGCTCGTTGTCACGATCACAAGTATGATCCGATCTCGGCTGCTGATTATTACAGTTTGTATGGGGTGTTCGCTGGATCGGAGGAACCGACTCTCGAGCAGGCCCCGGAGCTAAGTTCCATTCATGCGAAAGAAAATGAAGCTCTGAGACAAACTTTGGCTGAAACGGCCGAGAAATATCATCAACATCGGCGAGAGCTTCACCAAAAAGTGATGTTCGAACTTCGTGCGTGGTGCGGCGACTATCTTCGCTACATCGTTCAAACGACGCCTGAGCACCGGACGAAGCCACAGGCCGAACTACAGACCAAGCGAGGGCTGATACGTGAGGTTTCTGCCTATGCGACGGGCGGAGTTTGGCGTTGGCGCCGATACTTAGAAACACGATCTGAAAATGATCCTGTCTTCGGGTTGTGGACTCGGCTCGGTCGTTTAGCGCGTGACGAGTTTGAGTCTGGGGCGCAGAAGGTTTTTCGAGAATTGCGAGAATTGCGATCGGCGAACCCATTGCTTGTTGCGGGCTTTCGAGGCAGGTCGTTGAACTCGATGGCGGATGTCGCCGAGAGGTATGCTGCGTTATTGGAGGGTGTCGATGCTGAGTGGCGTGAAACGCTGGCGGAGAACGAAGGGTTGACTCGGTTTGCTGAGCCAGCGAAGGAAGAATTGCGTATGGCCCTCTACAGTGATAAGGCCCCGGGAAGTTTGGCGTTAGAAGAGGCCTTTGATTACTGTACCCTCGATGAGAGTGTGGCGCTGCGGAAGCACTATGCGGAGGTAGAACGGGTTTTCTTGAACGATTGGGAGGGCGCCCGACCGCGTCCAATGATGATACGAGATCGTGCCGGGAATGAGGTCCAACATGTTTTCCTTCGTGGCGATTCGAAACGCCTTGGAAAACAGGTGCCACGGGCAATTCCTTTGAGTCTCGGAGGGGGGCAAGCGGTCGCATGGGAGGAGGGAAGTGGCCGTCTGGAACTCGCTGAGACGATCGCGAGTGAAAGGAATCCTCTCACCGCTCGAGTGATCGTGAACCGCGTCTGGGCTTGGCATTTTGGCCAGGGTTTGGTGCGCTCACTGAGTGACTTTGGAATTCGAAGTGATCCGCCGAGTCATCCAAAGCTGCTAGACTATCTCGCCGCTCGATTTATCGAGAGCGGGTGGTCGATCAAATCGCTACAACGAGAAATCTTACTTTCCGCGACCTGGCAACAAGCGAGTGATGATCGGCCGGCGTGCCGCGAAAAGGACGCCGAGAACCGATGGTATTGGCGGCAGAACCGGCAACGTCTGACCTTTGAGGAGATGCGAGATTCGATGCTTCACGTCTCAGGAGAGCTGGAAAAGCGTTCTGGTGGCGTTCCGATTCAACTAGCGCCGGACGATTTGGAGAACAAGGCTCGGACGATCTATAGCTTTGTAGATCGGGAACGATTGGCGGAGATCTATCGGGTCTTTGATTTTCCCAGTCCTGACATCACAGCATCAAACCGGTCTACGACAACTGTGCCGCAACAATCCTTGTTTCTGCTGAATAGTCCTTTTGTGATTGCCCGAGCGCAAGCCTTGGTTGAGCGGGTACGAGATGGACAGGGGGGCAGCTCATC
>CAJXVR010000167.1 GCA_913061285.1 uncultured Verrucomicrobiota bacterium
ACGAGATGTAGAGAGGTCTCGTGGGCTCGGAGATGTGTATAAGAGACAGTCCTCGGACTCGTTTTTGACCCCACGGAACGCGCAACACTCAAGTCCGTCATTCCTGGTTCGCCGGCGGAAACGAGTGGCTTTCAAGCGGGCGATGAGATTCTCACACTAGAAAAGCAGCCCTTGCTCTCCATCGCTGACGTCCAATGGGTTCTCCACCAATCATGGGCGCCCCAAACGCTTCATTCCGCCGTGAAGCGCGACGGTAAGACCATCCCCATTCGACTGCCACTCGCTGCTGACTGGCGCCGTTCGAGTGACATCTCGTGGCGAACCACTAGTTGGGACCTTCGACGGATCGCCACGGGTGGGCTCTTACTGAAATCCCTCGATGCGCAACAACGGAAGCAAGCCAAGATTGAACCGGGTCAATTGGCCTTGCGAGTCGAACACGTCGGACAATACGGCGCTCACGCAGTCGCCAAAAAGGCTGGCTTTAAAGAAAACGACATTATCACAGCCTTTGATGATATCACCCGCGACGTGCGAGAAACGGAGCTCTTTGCCCACGTCCTTAGAAAACACGAGGCAGGAACGATCGTTCCCGTCACCGTCCTACGCCAGGGCGAGCTACAATCCTTTCGCCTAAAGATCCAATAGCTTCTATTTTTCCGTTTTAGGTTAAAAGCGCCAAAAACCTGACACTTTTGATTTGTCGGGGCCTTTCAATCCAGGCAATCTCTCCGCCTTTATGCGGCAATTGAACGTGGCAATTATCGGTGGCGGAACCGTTGGAAGTGGAGTGTATAAAGCGCTGCGCCGGAACGGATCCTTGATGGCTGCCCGCATCGGCGCGCGGCTCCGCGTCAAGCACGTCACTGTTCGAAACAAGCGTAAAGCGCGCTCGGTTCGGTTCCCTGCCAGTATCGTGAGCACAGACTGGAAGGCCGCAATCAATGACCCGAAAACCGATATTGTCGTCGAACTCATTGGTGGAACCAGCACCGCCCGCAAGATCGTCGAACAAGCTCTCAAGCTTGGCAAACCCGTTATTACGGCGAACAAGGCGCTCCTTTCAGAGCACGGCGAATCCCTCTTTCAATTGGCAGCAGAGAACAAAACGAGTCTCTACTACGAAGCGAGTGTCGCCGGAGGAATCCCAATTATCAAGGCGCTCCGTGAAAGCTTGGTTGGGAATCAATTCACTCAGATTTATGGAATCCTCAACGGCACCTGTAACTACATCCTGACCCGAATGGAAGCGGACGGGGAACCGTTCGAAGACGTCCTGGCCGATGCTCAAAAAATGGGCTACGCGGAAGCGGAAGCCTCACTCGACGTCGATGGATTCGACGCGATGCACAAAACGGGGCTGATCGCGTCTCTAGCCCACGGGTTCTGGGTTCGACCCGATGCCATTCACGTTGAGGGCATCCGAGAAATCTCGACGCTCGACATCGAGTTTGCCGCCGCCCTGGGGTACAAGATCAAACTAATCGCGACCATTTGCCCGGTCACTCGGAACAAGAGATCGAAGAAAGCACTCCCCCAAGTTCAAGTTTCCGTCTGTCCCACACTCATCCCCCAGAGTCACGTCCTGGCGAGCGTCAGTGGTGTCTTTAATGCCGTCTACGTTAACGGTGATGTTGTGGGCGAAACTCTTTTCTACGGACAAGGGGCCGGCCAAGACGCAACGGCCAGTGCTGTTCTCAGCGATATCGCCGACGCGAGCCTCGACCTCCTCAACCATCAAAGTATTCGAGTGGCTCCCTTCGTCGCCCATACCGAAGACTGCGAGGTGCTGCCTTGGGAGGAGGTTGTTAGCGAGTATTATATGCGCCTGTCGGTGACCGATCAGCCGGGGACCATGGCCAAGATCGCGGACGTTTTAGCAAAAGCCGGCATCGGAATCTCTTCTATCGTTCAGCCCGAAGGCCACGAAGGAAAAACCGTTCCGCTCATCCTGATGATTCACGACGCGAGTACCGCTTCAATGCAGAAGGCCCTCAAACAGATCAGTCGCCTCAGTGTCGTTAAATCGCCGCCAAGAATGATTCGGGTAGAACACTTTCAGTAAGCAATGTCTACGTCCTCACAAATCGAAACCCCCAATCGCTGGCAAGGCATCATTCACCGATATGCTGAATTTTTGCCGGTTTCTGAAGCCACCCCTCGAATCACGCTTTGCGAGGGCAATACGCCGCTCGTGTCAGCAGAAAATTTCGTCTCAGCGATAGGTGGCAAGTTTTCGCTCTACCTCAAATATGAGGGGCTAAACCCCACCGCATCCTTTAAGGACCGCGGAATGACAATGGCCATTAGTAAGGCTTGCGAGAAGAACGCTGAAGTCGTCGCCTGCGCCAGCACGGGCAACACCTCCGCCGCAGCGGCTGCCTACGCAGCAAAAGCCAAGTTGAAATGCGTGGTCATTCTGCCTCACGGAAATATTGCGATGGGAAAACTGTCCCAAGCATTGATCTACGGTGCCGAGACGATTGCGATTAAGGGGAATTTCGACGATGCGCTTCGGATCGTTCGCGAACTTGGAGAGACAGGCCGGGTCGAAGTCGTCAACAGTATCAATCCCGTTCGAATTGAAGGCCAAAAAACAGCGGCCTTTGAAATCTGCGATCAATTGGGAAGAGCTCCAGACTTTCACTTTTTACCCGTGGGAAACGCAGGAAACATCACCGCCTACTGGAAGGGATTCAAAGAGTATTTCGACCGCGATCACACCGACAAGAAACCACGAATTTTTGGTTTTCAAGCCGACGGTGCCGCCCCCCTCGTTGACGGAGCCCCCATCAAGAATCCAGAGACAGTGGCGACAGCGATTCGTATTGGCAATCCAGCGAGTTGGGATGGCGCGATCAATGCCGCCAAGGAATCAAACGGCATGATCGGCAAGGCCACGGACGACGAAATCCTGCATGCCTACAAAACCATCGCCCAATCAGACGGGATCTTTGCGGAGCCGGCCAGTGCCGCGCCCTTAGCCGGCATCATCCAGGCAGTGAAGCGCAATGAGATTCCCGCAGGAAGCATAGTCACCGCCACCATGACGGGCCACGGACTCAAAGATCCTGACCGTGCTCTCTCGACGGCTGGCACCGAGCCCATTTTGGTCGAACCGAACACCGCCTCCGTTATGAAGGCGATCGGCATGTAAGCCGAGGCCTTTCCTCACGAATTCAATGGCACTCATAGTTCAAAAGTACGGCGGCACCTCGGTCGCCAATACCGACCGCATCAAAAACGTTGCCCAGCGAGTCGCTAGTTATCACGCGAAAGGGGATCAAGTCATCGTCGTGGTATCAGCGATGGGAGGGGTCACCGATCGTCTGATTGGCCTCGCCAACGAGATCATGCCCATCCCAACGGACCGGGAAATGGATATGCTCCTTGCAACCGGGGAGCAGACAACCATTGCCCTCACGGCAATGGCCCTTCACACCTTAAACGTCTCCGCCGTCTCCCTCACAGGAGCCCAGGCTGGTATCGTCACAGATGGCGTTCATACCAAGGCCAAGATTAGGAACATCACACCAAGCCAAGTGCATTCTATGTTGGACGCCGGCAATGTAGTGATCGTCGCCGGATTTCAAGGTCAAACGACGGAGGGAAACATCACCACCTTGGGCCGAGGCGGCTCAGACCTCACCGCAATTGCCATCGCATCGGCGGTCAAGGCAGACCTCTGCCAAATCTACACCGATGTCGACGGCGTTTACACAACGGACCCACGACTCGTCTCTACAGCAAAGAAGCTTGATGAGATTTCCTACGACGAGATGCTCGAGCTTGCGAGCTCCGGTGCTAAGGTAATGCAAAGCCGCTCTGTCGAATTCGCCAAGAAATTCGGCGTCCCGTTTGAAGTCCGTTCTAGTTTGAATCAAAATCCCGGAACACTCGTGAAAGAAGAAACTGCCAACATGGAGAACGTCGTCGTCCGCGGCGTGTCACTCGACAAGAACCAAGCCAAAGTCACTTTGGTGGGCGTCCCCGACCGACCAGGCGTCGCGGCCAAGATCTTCAAAGCTTTGAGTGATGCCGCAGTCAACGTTGACATGATTGTTCAAAACGTCGGCCACGGATCCAATCCAACCACCGATCTTTCGTTCACCGTCGAACGCACCGACCTTGCAAAATCACAGCAAGTGATCGCGGCACTCAATTCGGAAATCGGCTTTACAGAAGTCGTTTCTCAGGAAGAGATGGGGAAACTCTCGGTCGTTGGTGTCGGCATGAAGAGCCATTCCGGAATCGCCGCCAAGCTGTTTGATGTCTTATCGGCCCAGAACGTCAATATCGACATGATCTCAACAAGTGAGATCAAGATCTCTGTCGTCGTTGCGTTGACGCAAGCAGAAGACGCCTTAAAAGCGGCTCACGATGCATTCATCGCCTGACAATTGGTGAGAACCAGTCTCCATTGAATTCCCTCAAGGAACAACCTTGAGGGAATTCTGGTTTCCATTCCCGTCGTCTACTTGATTCGTATTGTTGGGATCCAGAATCCATTCACCGTCGACCACAAACTTGTAGGCATACTGACCACCAGGCAAGGGAAGCGTCAGGCCCCATGCTCCGTCCTGGCGAATCATTGGATTCAAGTCCGCATTCCATCCGTTGAACTCCCCCGCGACACTGACGGTGTCGGCCTGCTGGTAGCCGCCCAGACGGAACCTCACACCATCAATCTCTGTGGGATTCGCCGAGAGTTGTTGCACCATCAACTTCCACTCCGTCGAGGAAGGATCCATTTGGGCTGCTTTCCGAAACGCACTCAAGGCTGACTCATTGTCGCCTGCAGCCACCGAGACCTTCCCTAGTAGACCGTAGGCAGCACTCGAACGGGAAACTTGGGTGAGACAATACTGGATCAAAGCGACGGCATCATCGAAGCGCTTTTCACGTTGAAGCCGCAGAGAGCGACTGAGGAGGAATGCCTCCATCATCGCAGCCCCAGATTCTTGGAGATAAGCCGCTACCGAATCCAAGGCAAGTTCGACCTGAAGCGATTCTAGAGCAGCAGAAAACTCCTGACTCATTTTCCGAAAGCTAGAGTTGGGAAGCGGTTTCCCCGCTCGACGTAAATCAAAGGCGAGTAGCATCTCTCGATTCCGCACATAGAGCACCGAGCCAACGACCGTCGGTGAGGTCCACGCCTCCTCCTCGAAGAGCTGGAAGCGAGACACAACATTCAACCCCTCTTGGCTCAACTCCGTAAGCGCCATGAGACCTGACTTCGCCAGGACAATCGCCCGTCGCCCCCCAATCCCCACGAGATTGGAATCCGCGTAGCCGCGTTCATTCCAAGACCGTCTTCCGCGCGCCCAGTCCATTCCGTAGAGGAACGATTCCCCCCCATAAACCCCATCATCAATCCGCAACCAGTTAGAATGAAACAGTCCCATCCGACTCGACCGCCAAGCACTTGAAACCCGAGTCTCTCCCTTCGCTCCCTCGCTTAGAACGATCAGTTCACTCCCCCCCACGCCTTGACCTCCGATGAGGATTCGCCCGTCCCCGAACCAGAGTGGCGTTGGGACGTTGGTGAGCCCTGGCTTCAACAAGTCGTAGGCCCAGAGTCTTTTCCCAGACTCCAGCCCAATTCCCTCAACCGTATCCCCAGTCATGAAAACCAGTTGATCCACACCAGCAAATCGAATCAAAACGGGAGTCGCATAGGAAAACTTCGCCGCCGGCGAACGCCACAAGATCCGCCCCGTTCTCGGATCGAGAGCCGTAAGGCCTGATTCCGAACCAGCGGCTTGGATAACAAGCTGACCTCCGGCAATGATTGGGCTCGCAGAAAAACCAAACTGAACCGGCTGCGCGCCTAAGTCAGTCACCAAATCTAAGTCCCACACCAGGGATCCGTTGAAGCGATTAAGACACGACAAGTTTCCTGAATAGCCCAGCGTGAACAAAAACTCCTCGTAGATCGCCGGCGTCGCATGAGGGCCATTCCCGCCTCCGTATTCTTCTTGCCCGGCGAGCGTTGGGCTCGGATAGACGAATTCCCAGCGAGTTGCTCCATTACTCCGATCAACCGCGATCACTGTTTCATCAGTACTAAGACTCCCTTGAGAGGTGGCTTTCCGGAACAGGGTAAAGAGCGTTTCTCCCTCAATGACGATGCCTGAATTTCCAGCCCCCAGAGGACGACTCCACAATTCGAGCGGGCCGTCGCTCGGCCAAGCCGGCAGGGCGTTCTCGACCACAGCCGTATGGGTCCCGCTATTACCTCCAAACTGATTCCACGACAGTGTCTCGCCGCCGAAGGCATCTAAGGCACCCAAAATGCACATCGCGTTACCGAGGCCAAGAAACCGGAATCGCAAACGAAGCCAAACAAATCTCAACAACACCATAATGCTAAACTCGCCTTTCAGATAAAACGCACTCACGCCCTTCCGGTGCGTCTCCAGCGGAACTTCCCGCATCCGAGACGCTTCGATCCCAGTAGCGAGCCCTACGAAAGCGTCCCGCACACACATTTCGTCCAAATGCTCTGAAAACCCGTCGAATAGGCGCCTACCAAACACTCTCCGACACTTGGCATGTCATCTGCCTTCATCCAAACATCAGGATACCGATATTTGTGAAACAAACACCCCATTGAGAGGGGTATGTAAGCAAGATTGAATCATTTGCCCAGTACCACGTCTAAGACCAAAAACCTATCCACTAAAGAGCCATGAGCACTGCCCCATTTTCCCTCTTCTACGTCGCCCTCACCACGATGCTGGCCTTGGCCCCCCTCACTGACGTTGAAGGAGCCACCAAAATCACCACGACTAGCGAAACCACCCGACCCTTTTCGCTGGAAGGTTCCATACGAATTGAAAATGTCAATGGCTCCATCACGGTCACGGGATGGGACAAACCGCAACTGAAGGTAGAAATGACAAAAAAAGCTAAATTCCAAGAAGATCACGACGGCATTGTCATTCAGGAGAAAGCTTCGGAGGAGTACTTTTCGATCAAGACCCAAATCAAGTCCAAGCGTCGTGGTTTTCTCGGGCTGACAAGAAAATCGTCGACTGGCTCAGTCACCTACCGCATCTGGGCCCCAAAAACGGCTCGTCTCGAAGAGATCAAGAGCACCAATGGATCTGTCACGATCGCTCAAATGGAAGCGGAAGTGAATGCCCAGAGTGTGAACGGCCCAGCGGACGCTTCTGGACTGGCTGGACCAGCCAGAATTTCAACCGTCAATGGCTCTATATCCGCCCAGTACGAGCGAACACTCGACACAGGAAGCATCGATCTGGAATCCGTGAACGGGCGAATTCAATTGAGCCTTCCTGAAGAAACCAATGCCACCGTTCGCGCCAAAACCACGAATGGAAACATCGAGAATGATTTTGGCCTTAGGGCGAAAAAGCACTTTCCTATTGGAAGAGACCTAAACGGCGATATCGGAGGCGGTGGAATCAAGCTGCGGCTCAAGACGGTCAATGGCAGCATCGACATCAAAAGGCTTGAGAATTCGGAAGCTCGAGTTGGATCCACCAGCCTCAAAGGCTAGCAGATCGAATCCATTCCCAGACACATTACCTCCTAGCACGCGCCTCCTGGCACATTGACGGTATTTCGCAGCACAGCCATAGAACCAAAGAGAGCACGAGCTTTACTTTGACGAACGACATATTTTTTCGCACATTTTTCTTGTTCATGCAGAAACTCATCACCACAGCGATCTTACTGGGAACCGGCCTAGTCATCGGCCTCAACGCACAAGAGCGTTCAAGCCAGACTCTAAAGCCCATGTCGCTCAACGATTGTATCCAGATGGCCCTGGAACAGAACCTCACATTGCAGGTTGAGCGGATCAATCCAGATATCGCTCAATCAAATCTCAAAATCGCCTACGCCGGCTGGGATCCCAGTTTCAGCACCTCATATAATCACAGCTTCCGCCAACAGCCTGGGAACGTTGATGAATTCAATCGAACCATTCCTGGAACATCGAGCGAAACGGACGTCATTTCTTCAGGCATCAACGGATCGCTCCCTACAGGGCTCGGTTACAGCATTCAGGGCAATGTTTCTGACACCATGTTCGAGTCTTCTTTCATCGACCCCGTTACTGGGCTGCCGATTTCTGTAGGATCAGAAAACTCAAATGGTAGTATTTCAGTAAATATGAGCCAGCCCCTGCTGCGCGGGCTCCTCGTTGACAATACCCGACTCAACATCAAGCTCAGCAAGAACGACCTCAAGTTCTCCGAACTGGGCTTGATCTGGCAGATCATGAATGTGGTCTCACAGGTTGAACAGGCCTACTACGATCTGATTGCAGCAGACGAGAACGTCAAGGTGCAACAAAAGGCGGTCCAACTAGCCGAACGACTCCTCACAGAGAATCGAAAACGCGTGGAGGTCGGCGCCATGGCCCCCCTTGACGAGAAGCAAGCTGAGTCCCAATACGCCAGTGCCCGTGCCTCCCTACTACAGACCCAAGGGAATCTTGCCCGCAGTCAAAACACCCTCAAGAATCTCCTAAGCAATGAGTATCTCGTTTGGCAGGACCAGCAAATTGATACGACGGAAGTTCTCCGAGCCCTGCCGATTGCCTTCAGCCGTCAGGACAGCTGGCATAAGGCAATGACACTCAGACCCGATCTTCAGCAGCAACGGCTCAATCTTCAACGACAAGGTATTCTCGTCAAATTCAACAAGAACCAAGTCCTTCCGCAACTCGACGTGGTCGGTAGCTTCGGCTATTCCGCTGGTGGACGAGGCATCGGATACTCCGGCGTTCTGGGACAGTTCGAACGTCAAGAAAACCCTCAATGGTCTGTCGGCGGCCGATTCAGCATGCCAATCGGCAATCGGGTCGCTCGCAATAATCTCAAAATCGCCCGAGCAAGAGAGGAGCAAAGCGTACTCAACCTAAAACAATTCGAGCAAAATGTCATGGTGGCGGTCGAGAACGCAGTGACCTCTGCCAAGATTAATCTTCAACGCGTCGACGCGACCCGGCAACAGCGGGAATTCGCTGAGGCGGCCCTTGAGGCTGAAGAGAAAAAACTTGAGAACGGAAAGAGCACAAGCTTCTTCGTATTGCAGCTTCAACGCGATCTAACCCAAGCCCGATCTCAAGAAATCCAAGCCCTTACAGACTATAACAAGTCTGTATCCAGTCTTTCCCTTCTGGAAGGCGGCATCCTACAAAGCCAAGAAATCAGTCTCGAAGTTGAATAGACTTCATCGCTTTACGATCGTAATCAGACGGTCGTAAACAGCCAATAAACCCGTGCCCTATCGACTTGTTCCGGAAACGCCGTTGGCGTGGTTCGTCTACATCCTCTTCAGAGTTCTCTTCCGTTTCCGCGCATATGGCGGCGAGGATCTCGACGCCAAGGGCCCCGTCCTGCTCTTGCCGAATCATGTGTCTTGGATCGATTTCCTTTTTCTCGGCGTTTGCTTAAAGAAAGATTGGCGCTTTGTCACCTCAGCGACCACGGCAGAAGCCAGTTGGCTCCATCGCCGAATCATGAGGAGTGATCGAGCCTTCCCTATCGATCCGAGCTCCCCCTACGCCATCAAGCATATTGCCGCCTACCTCAATTCAGGGGGCAGGCTCGTTCTCTTCGCAGAAGGACGCATTACCACCACGGGCGCACTCATGAAACTATACGAAGGGTGTGGTTTTCTCCTGCTAAAGACCCCGGCCAAAGTCATCACCTGCAACCTCCGGGGAGCCAATCGATTCAAACTCACTAAGCACAAGGGATGGAAGCGATGGCGTCCAACCATCAGTGTCCACTTCAGCCGCCTCAAGGAACCTCCAACTCGAGAGTTTTCCAGCAACATGCAGGGAAGGCGCCAACTGACATCCTGGCTAAGAGACACAATCCTCAACCATCAGTTCCAAGTTGAAACCGAATTTGGACCGAAGACCGTGCTCGAAGCAGTGACCAACAATCGCTATGAGCAACCCAAGCTTAGCATCATCGGTGATGCCACGTTCAAAGAGCTAAGCTATCAAGATATCTTAATTGGAACTGAGGTTCTTTCGCAACAATGGGCCCAAATCTTCGGTTCCGATGAGAAACACGTGGGACTTCTCTTGCCGAACGTCAATGCCAGTCCTGTAGCACTCTTGAGTCTCTGGGCGGCTGGCAAGATCCCAGCGCTGCTGAATTTTTCATCTAGCCCGGCTACAATGATATCGTGCTGCCAGCTTGCATCCCTCAAGACGATCATCACATCCCGACAGTTCCTTGAGCGTGCCAGACTCGATCTTTCAGCCATTGAAGAAACAGGAATCAAGCTTCTCTATCTAGAGGACATTCGCTCACGCGTCACAACAAAGGACAAACTCAGCGCACTCCTCTCTCAAAAACTCCGAAGACCCTTTCAATCAACAGCACCAGATCCAGATACAGTCGCGGCCATTCTCTTCACAAGCGGCTCGGAAGGGACCCCAAAAGGCGTGGCCCTGAGTCACGGCAACCTCATCGCAAATATTAGGCAGATGCTCTCCGTGATTGATATTACGGATGCCGACCGTGCCTTCAACGCCATGCCAATGTTCCATAGCTTTGGACTCACCATAGGCACCCTGCTCCCACTCGTTCGAGGGATTTTCGTCTTCCTCTATCCATCCCCGCTTCACTACCGGATGGTTCCCGCCCTCGTCTACGATCAAGATTGCACGATCGTCTTGGGGACAAACACCTTTCTTAATGGCTACGCAAGAAAGGCACACATGTATGATTTTCAATCCGTTCGCTATCTCTTCGCCGGGGCCGAAAAAACACAGAAGGCAACATTCGAGACCTGGGCCTTCAAGTATGGCATTCGAATTCTCGAAGGATACGGAGCCACCGAGTGTAGCCCCTGCATCAGCGTTAACACGAGGATGGAAGCTAAGATCGGATCAGCCGGACGCTTGCTTCCAGCAATCGATCACCGGCTCGAAAAGATCCCGGGCGTCGAGCCCGGCGGGCGTCTCCACGTTCGTGGTCCAAACGTGATGAAAGGCTACTTGAATCCAGAGGCCAACAAGGAATTCGAAGCACAGAAGGGGTGGTATGACACAGGGGATATCGCCGACATCGACGCGGAAGGCTACGTTCATATTCTCGGCCGACTCAAGCGATTCGCTAAAGTCAGCGGAGAAATGATCAGTTTGACTGCGATCGAAGAATCACTGGCGGGCCGATTCGAGCACATTGGGTTTCGCACTGAAATCGCAATCGTCACCGAACCAGATTCCCGCAAAGGTGAAAAACTCATTGCCGTGACGAATCACCCCGGGGTGACCCTCGAGGCGATTCGAGATATTCTCAAAGAAACGGGACACTCAAACTTGAGTGCCCCGCGACAAATCGAACACTTAAAGACCATCCCCAAACTTGGCTCAGGGAAAACGGACTATCGCACTCTCCAGCAAGCGCTCGATTCTAAACTCCGAGCAGACAACAAATAACGCCTTTCTGGGCATGCAATCGATTCTCGGCCTGATCAAAGATTGTCTGTTGGTGAGCTTCGAGCACGTCTTCGGTAATCTCCTTTCCGCGATACGCGGGTAAGCAATGGAGGACGAGGACGGACTCTTTTGCCTTCGAAACGATCTCACTATTAATCTGGAACCCTTGGAACTGACGAAGACGCTCCTCCGCTTCCTCTTCCATACCCATGGATACCCAAACATCGGTGTATAACACATCCGCCCCAGTGGCAGCGGCAGCAACATCAGTCGTGACAGAAACATTGTCTCCGGCCTGATCGATCAACGAAGGCTTGGGCTGGAAGCCCTCCGGAGAGGCAATCCTCAATTGGAAACCAAATTTGATCGCGGCATAAACCCAAGAAGTTGCTACATTGCAGGCGCCGTCACCAATGAAGGTCACCACACGGTCCTCAATGGATCCGAGTTTTTCCCGCATCGTGAGGAGATCCGCCATAATCTGGCAGGGATGCGCGTGATCAGTCAGAGCATTGATCGTTGGGATATCGCTATACTCAGCAAAGTCAACAATCTCTTGATGCGAGAAGGTTCGAATCACGGCACCATGGATCATCCGACCGAGAACACGAGCTGTATCCTTGATAGGTTCACCGCGGCCCAATTGCATTTCTCGAGAACTGAGAAACATCGCTCGCCCACCTAGTTCGCGGATGCCGACCTCGAATGACACGCGCGTGCGAGTCGATGACTTAGAGAAAATCAGACCCCACGTTTGCCCTTTCAAGGGCTGAAAACTCTCGTCGCCACGAATCGCCTTCAACTCGGCAGCTCGATCCAAAATTGCGGTCAACCCTTCAACAGAATGCTCCTCGAGACTTAGGAAATGTTTCGTCATATCAATCCTTTGATAGTTCTCCTCAAAATCGCAACCGCCTCCTTCGCCTGTTCTTCTGAGACGTTCAGGGGCGGCAAAAACCGAATCACCTTCGTACCTGCCGGGATTACCAGCATTCCTTCTTTTTCGAGGGCAACGACCATCTGGATCGACAAGGGGCGATCCGCCGTGAAGCGACTCGTAAACCCCTCGACGAACTCAACACCAATCATTAAGCCGAGCCCTCGAATCTCAGCAACTACGTTCGGGAACTCCGCTTGCAAGCCTTTCAATGCTTCGCAGAAAATATCCCCTACCTGACGGGCATTCGTCTCAAGATCATTCTTCTCGATCTCATCCAACACCGCCAACCCGGTTGCCGAGGCGAGTGGGGTCCCACCAAAAGTCGTCCCGTGCGTACCAGGCCCCAACACGTCACTGTGTTTTTGATCGATCCAAACCGCCCCCATCGGAAATCCACCACCCAAGGACTTTGCCATCGAAATCCCATCAGGCAGGAAGGGCTTCGTCATTTCGACCCCTTCAAGAATGCGTTCGTAGCTCTGAAATCTTCCGGTACGAAAATGCCCGCATTGAACCCCGTCAAAGAGGAGCAGCAGATCTCGTTCGTCACAAAGCTCTCGAAGGCCCAAGAGAAATTCAGGCGTCGCAGGATTAATGCCTCCTTCTCCTTGAATACCTTCAATCATGACGGCAATCGTGGCAGGGCTGATCGCTTTCTCAACGCTCTCTAAATCATTGAAAGGAACATGGACAAACCCCGGCAAGAGCGGTTCAAAACCTACCTTTACCTTCTCTTGCCCCGTCGCCGAGATTCCAGCCATAGTTCGACCATGGAAAGAATTGAGGCAGGTAATAATCTCGAAGCGTCCGCTCGCACTCCCGACCTTACGAGCGAGCTTGATCAAGGTCTCATTTGCCTCGGCGCCACTATTGCAGAAAAAGCATTTCCCGGGAGCGATCAGTGATACCAACCTCTCAGCAAATTGCCCTTGAAGATCATTGTAGTAGAGATTGGAGACATGAACCAAACGAGCCGCTTGCTCCGCCAACGCCGCCGTCATCGACGGATGGGCGTGACCGAGAGAACAAACGGCAATGCCTGCCCCCAAATCGAGGTAACGACGCTCTTGCTCATCCCACACGTAGCATCCCGTCCCACGCGTCAAGACGGTGTCAAAGCGCCCGTAGTTTGGGACGACATAATCTTTGAAGCGCTGCTTGATAGCGTCGCCTAAAGCGATCCCGCTATCCGTCGTTTCCTTTTCTTCTGTACTCATGGAATCACCTGTGTCCCGACACCTTCGTCGGTAAAGATCTCGAGTAAGACCGCGTGATTCACTCGCCCGTCAACAAGTGAAACGCGATCCACGCCTGCCTGAATGGCACCAACGGCGCTATCGATCTTTGGAATCATGCCTGTCCCGATAATCGAGTCGTTCTTTAACTGAGCCACTTCGGCTACGGATACCTCACTAATCAAGCTTTCAAGGTCCGCCGGATCCTTCATCAGCCCTGGAACATCACTCATAAATACCAAGCGACGTGCATTCAATGCGATGGCAAGTTCGGCCGCGGCAAGATCCGCATTGCAGTTAAATAAGTGTCCATCATGGCCGCGCGCCGTGGGACTAATAACTGGCGTGGTTCCCGCCTTGATGGCTGCCAGGATCGGTTCTGTTTCTATCGCGGTGATCTCGCCAACAAATCCTAAATTGTAAGGATCTCCATCCGGACTCTGAAACACCTTTTGCCTGCAGGAGAGAATATCTCGCCCAGGGATTCCTACCGCCTCTCCGCCCAATTCTTTGATCGTTGAAACGATCTCAGGATTGATTTGATTCGATAGAACGCGATCAACCAATTCGACCGAAGCGACGTCGGTTACCCGGTGCCCCTGAATGAATTCCGGATTCAAGCCCTCCTCCTTCATCGCCCGACTGATAGCTTTACCGCCACCGTGCACCACGACTGGATTAATCCCAACCGACTCGAGAAAAACAATATCTCGAGCCACCCCGGTTCTCACGGCTGGGTCAGAGGAATCCATAAAGCTCCCCCCATACTTCACCACAAAGGTCTCACCACGAAACTTTTGTATATACGGTAACGCCTCAAGGAGGGTCGCTGCCTTTTGAATCAAATCTTGCACTGTTCTAGCCTCCTAATGCAGCAGGGTTGGAAAGATCCCCTTTGTTGAAATCAACGTACTCTTCGGTGAGATCGCAGGTATGAATAACCGCCTGCCCTTTGCCAAGGTTAAGGTGAATGTGGAGATCGAATTCATCCCGCGCCACCTCAGCGCAAAGCCGCTTGAATGTGACCCTCGTTGGTCTCCCGCCCCGAAGCGAATAGACCCGTTTTTCTGAACCCGGAGCGCTGTAAGCCACATCCACAGATTCCTCAACAATCCGTGCCGATGAATAGCCCAAGGCATCCAAGATACGTCCCCAGTTGGGATCCCCCCCACACCAACTCGTCTTTACTAACAAACTGTTGGCCACTGCCCGGCCAGCCGCGCGGGCATCGGCATCCGTTTTTGCCCCTGAAACTCGCAGCGTCACAAACTTCGAGGCCCCTTCACCATCTCGAACCATCATCTTGGCCAATTCGACACAAACCTGGCTGAGTCCTTCTTGAAATACCTTGAACAGTGCCGACCGCGTCGACTTGATCTCAGCATTCCCTGCTCGCCCATTCGCCATGATTAGAACCGTATCATTCGTACTCATATCCCCATCTACGGTCACGGAGTTGAACGAGCCGTTCACGGCCACGGTTAACGCCTGCTGTAACATCGACTGGGAAATCGAGACATCGGTGGTGAGAAACGACAACATCGTCGCATGTAACTCTCGAGGTCCCGGAGGCTTCCCGTCGGGGGTCATCAACGGATCAATCATTCCCGCCCCTTTTGCGATTCCTCCGATTCGGATCGGTCCCGTTGGAGTCGAAATCTCAACAGCAAACTCTTTGGGATGGGTGTCACTGGTCATGATCGCTTCGGCAGCCGCTCGTGCCTCCTTTTCGCCTGTACCCAAGGCAGCAACCGATGCTCGAATCCCTCGCTTGATATTCGGCATCGGAAGAGGCAATCCAATTCTCCCGGTGGACGCCACGTAGACATGATCCGGATTGATTTTCATGTGCTTCGCGGTTTCGGAGGCCATCGTCGCGGCGTCGTTCTTTCCTCGATCGCCCGTACAAGCGTTGGCATTACCGGAATTCACCACGATCGCCTGTCCTTTTCCGTCCTTGATTTGCTCAAGGCAGCGCTTTACCGGCGCAGCACAAACTTGATTCGTCGTAAACAAACCAGCAATCGCGCAAGGCTCGTCAGCGGCAATCAGGGCCATATCGAGATCGACAGTCTTGTTCGAGCCCTTTCCCGTCCCCAGCCGCTTCACGTCACAGTACACGCCCGAAGCTCGGAATCCGAGCGGTGCGGTTACCGAACCTGAAATCGATTGAAACAAAAATGCCATAGGAAATAAAAAACCACTAGGTTACTTAGGAGAAGAAAAATGAAGAAATGCAGGAGCGAGCAGAGCTTCAATAAAGAAACTCTGTACGGTTGTCCCAAATGCGGAGTGTCGCGGAGATCCACGTCATAAAAACCAAAAAACCAACTATTGGCCTAAATGTCAATCTCCCATTCCGTCAGGCCTGAGAAGTGACATAGGCACAGATCTCGCTCACTGCAGGCGTTGACCCGGATCACAACTAGAGGCAACATAGTGAGCAAGGACCGATGGTTCCTCAGAACGACGGTCATCGAACACAGAGCTTGAGCATGGAGAATACCAGCACAACAGAGCCCCCAAGCGAGATTGAAACTGATGGCGCCCCTCCAAAAAGTCGCTGGCGCCGCTTTGTTCACGGAAGCACCCCGGGCCGAACGCGGCTCCGAATCTTCGGAGTAGCACTCGGGTCCTTTCTCCTATTTAAGTTTTGGCTGATTCCGATCAAGGTCGTCGGATTCAGCATGTTTCCGACGTACAAACCGGGAGAGATCAACTACATCAATCGCTATGCCTACGCTAAGCGAGCCCCTACCCGGGGTGAAATAGTGTCCATCGGCACGACCGGGGCACAAGTAACGATCCTCAAGCGGGTTCTTGGTGTCCCCGGCGATCACGTCTACATGCGCAAGGGACGAGTCCATATCAATGGCGAAGAACTCGATGAACCGTACCTCGAGATAGAATCAGGGCATTCCACAGTCGCCCCGGTTCGACTCAAGGAAGACGAGTTTTGGGTCGTTGGAGACAATCGGATGGTTTCAGAATTTAGAAAAATCCACCGCCGACGCATCATTGGGAAGCCCTTGTTTTGAAAACTGCCAAGCCCTTAATTGTCGTCGTCCTCATTACCTGTCTCTTATACACATCTCCGAGCCCACGAGA
>CAJXVR010000168.1 GCA_913061285.1 uncultured Verrucomicrobiota bacterium
ACGCAGCACCGGCTTTTGGGCAGCGACTCGTTTCAACGCCGATCCCGTGGCAAATTTCGCCGCCCGCTTTATCTCCAAAGTCGACCTAAGCGTCTCTATCACCGAGGCCTCCATCCTACCTTCCGGCGATACCAGAATCGTAATTCAAGGTCCCCCAGGTCAAAAGGTCCTCGTCGAAATGTCTCATGATCTTGAGACTTGGAGCCCAATCTTTTTTTCAAAGCTCGAATCACGACTCATTGGACTCACAGACATTCGCCCTGACATTCCGTTTCCCCGGTTCCTCCGAACATCGCTCGCCCAGGACAAAGAGATCATCGTCAGCGGCCCACGATTCCGGGATGACGGGTTCGTAGAACTGACGGCCTCTGGCCCAAGCGGGCTCAGGTTTAAGCTTCAATCAACGACGGATCTTGAAAACTGGAGTGACGTCGCCGAATTCACTTTTAGCACAAGAGAAATCAGCATCCTCGACAATCAAACCGAAGCCAACGGCCCTAAGCTTTATCGAATCATCCTTGCAGACAAATTCGAACCCGCAGGTCCCTAGGACGCCCCAGAATCCAATCGGCCCGAGTCGAGCCATCCGTCGTTAAGCCGAATGATTCGGTCGCCATACTCCGCCCAAGCTTCATTATGGGTTACTTGAATCACCGTGGTCCCATCATCCTGATTCAGACGCTTGAATAGTTCCATTACCTCTCTGCCCTGATCTGTATGAAGGTTTCCCGTGGGCTCGTCAGCAAGAATCATGGCGGGCTTTGAAATGATCGCGCGCGCAATGGCGACTAACTGCTGTTGCCCTCCCGACAGCTGGCTAGGATAAAGGTCCTTCTTCGCTACTATCCCAAATCTGTCTAGCACGTCGGCAACCATCGATTGCCGCTCGGAACGACTGACATTTCGGTAGGACAAGGGCATATCTAGATTCTCTGTAACTGTAAGGTCATCCAAGAGGTGAAACTGCTGAAATACGAAGCCAATCTTCGCCTTATTTAAGGCTGCCCGCTCTTTGGGCTTCATCTCATTGATGCAATTGCCATCAAAGAAATATTCCCCTTCAAACTCGCCATCAAAAAGACCAATGATGTTCAAGAGAGTCGATTTTCCGGCACCGCTCGGCCCCATGATCGTTAGGAACTCGCCCTCTTCAATCTGCAAGTTCACCTGCCGAAGCACGTAGGTAAAACCTGCGCGTGTCTTATGTTTCTTTTCAATGTCCTTAAGTTGAATCATTTGGTCGTTACAGAGTTCTAATCAAGAGTACTTACGGGCTCTAAATCAACCTGCTCATCAACAATTCGACCATCAAACAAATGAATCTGACGATCTGCGTGACGAGAGTATCGAGGGTCATGGGTCACCATACAAATAGTAGCGCCTTCACGATGTAGTTCGCGGAGCAAATTCATCACTGCTTCACCATTCTTGGAATCGAGATTCCCCGTCGGTTCGTCCGCCAAGAGGATCGAAGGATTTCCAACCAGCGCCCGAGCTACAGCGACCCGTTGCTGCTGTCCACCAGACAACTGAGAGGGATAATGATTCACGCGATGGGCCATCCCGACCTTTTCAAGTGCCGCAGCGGCGGCTTCTTTACGGGCCCCACTCTTGGCCCCACGGTAGGTTAAGGGCAACTCGACATTCTCGTACACGGTGAGATCACCGATGAGGTTGAAACTCTGAAAAATAAATCCAATTTCTCGATTCCGAATCCGAGCCCGCTGACTGAAATCGAGATTTGAAACATCGTGCCCGTTAAGGACATAGCTCCCATCACTAGCTGTATCCAAGAGACCCAACAAAGAAAGCAGTGTCGACTTCCCACAGCCAGAAGGCCCCTCGATCGAAACATACTCACCCGCATTGACGCGAAGGTGTATCCCAGAAAGAGCGTGGGTCTCCACTTCATCGGTGTAAAATACCTTCTTTATTTCCGATAGCTCAATTAGCGCCTTACCATCTAACATCTCTATTCCTCTCTCTACTCGTTTCCACTAAGCAATGCTCCGGCCCCTCAACGTAGCCGAAGCCGTTGGTATTCGTCCCACTGAGACATATCTGACAAGATGACTTCATCCCCAAGATCTAGCCCTTGACTAATCTCAATCGTACTAACCGAAGCCCGCCCCAATTCAACTTGAAGCCGAACGGCTTCCCCTTGGTCTTGATTGATTCGAAATAGTCCAATCGTACTATTCGCCTGTCCATTCACAGGCCGCCGGACGAACAACACGTCATCCAAGCGCTCCAATTCAATCATGCCATCCACACTAAGATCAGGTCTCGCCCCCCTAGGAAGCTGCCCCTCGAGTCGAACATCCACCGTCACTGTCCCCCCGACAACAGATGGATCGACCCGCGAAACCACCCCTGCGATCACCCCATTCCGAGTATCAATTTCAGCACGTTGTCCGATCTGAACATCACGCGCCTGGGTTTCAGCGATCTTAATCTCTGCCTTAAGCTTCTCGGGCTGAACGATCTTGGCTAAGGTTGAACTCGGTCCAATTCTCTGCCCCACTTGCAGTGACACCGTGTCTCCAATCTGTTGCAGCACACCATCAATTCCGGCTCGCACGTGCAAGGAGTTCAACTGACGCCTCTTCAAGCTGAGAGAGGCTTCAAGCTTGGCCATATCCGCTTTCTTTACTTCCAACTGGGCATCAGCGGAATCTTTGCTAATCAGCAAGCGCTTCCTCTCTATTTCTAGCTGACGCCCCAACTCTTCAGCACTCGCCATCGATCGCTTCATCGTCAAACGAGGCACGAGACCACTCTCAGCAAGCTCAATATCCGCCTCCGCCTCAAGTTGCGCCTGCGTGTAGCGAGCTTGAATCGAGGCAATACTCGATTCTTGAGTTAGGCGCTCGCTCTCTAGCTGTACTTCAAGCTGTTTCATCCCGGCAAGTGACGCCTTCATTTGCCATTCCAGATCAAACACGAGTTGCTCTAGCTCCACATTACTCAGCTCAAGAATCACGGTATCAGCGGTAACTGCCGCGCCAGGCAGAACCACTATCTGATCCACTCGCCCCTCCGTTTCCGCCTGCACAAGAACGATGCGCTCAGGAACAAGACTGCCGTTGCCTCTGACCTGTCGCACCATTTCGCCTCGCTCAACCGTTCCGGTCCAAAGCGTTTCGCGCTCAACCATCGGGGCAGCCGGCTCCAAACGAGCAAGCCCCAGTGTGATTGCAGCCAAAGCCACAAGACCACAAGCGCCCATGAGCAGTTGCCGGCGCCGCTTTCTCTCTTTTAATTCGGGTCTCGCAATGTCCATTTAACGTCACACTCTCCAATCGATGAATCAACCATCGAGGGATCTAGTGCAAACACCGTACCATTTCGATCATACATCCTCCTAAACCAATAATAAAAAGATATAAAAACCTTATTTCCAGCATGTTACAACAACACCATCTCACCCCTTTTTTATTGTACCCGTGATGAGCCTTTCGTATTTCCTCCGACGAATATCGAGCCCGGGATCATCCTGTCCCACTTGCGGGAAGCTCAATGATCGCCACGCAGCCGCTTCCTGCGGCTCGATTTCTCAGCGCTAAGTCCCCTCCATGGGCCTCAACGATTTGCCGGCAAAGCACCAAGCCAATTCCTGATCCCTTCGGTTTCGTCGTAAAGAAGGGAACGAAGAGGTTGCTCGTTCCAGCCAACCCGACTCCATTATCTGTCACGGTAATCCGCACCTTTCCTTCCACCTCACCCCAGGCGATTGCGACATCCCCCTCTTCATTCTTCAATGGTGCTCCAGGGGTTTTGGCAACGTTTGCTACTGGCTCGGCCAAACGAACAGCAACGGATTCCATGGCATTATGAAGAAGATTGATCAACACCTGTTCGAGTTGATCCGGATCCGCGCGGACGCTCACGTCCGGACCTCCCTCCAGCCTCACCCACTCACTCGATTCCAAGGCGACGACCTGCTGCAGCCACGTTTCCAGGTGAAACATTTTCAAAACTGGGGCCGGCAATCGTGCCAATCGAGCGTAGGAGTCCATGAAGCGCCCCAGGGATTCAGCTCGCTTGGAGATCACTTCTAAACCTCCAGTCAGACCTTCCCTCGCCTCGCCTAAGGCATCACCCCGTTTTATCAATCGGTCGAGACTTCCTGAAATCGAAATAATAGGAGACAAGGAATTGTTGATTTCATGACTCAGAACTCTCACCAAACGCTGCCAAGCCAGCCGCTCTTCCTCTCTCAATGTTCGACTCAGATCTGTGATAACAATCAAGTGATGGATGACACCATCCTGCCGAAACTGGGTTCGCCGAATCCCCCAGCGACCCACCCGAGCGGGAAAGGCATGTTCGATTGTTCGATTCGGTTCACCTTGAAGATAAACGTCTAAGCCCAAGTCTAAGGCCCTTCGCCCCAAAAGCTGGACTGAAGGCCGCGCCAAGAGTTGTTCTCCCGAACGATTCACCAGGCGCAAAAGCAATTCATCGTCAAACGCAAACACGGCGAGCTCAATCTCCTCAATGATCGTTCGCACCAAGGCACTCGCCTCGACAGCCTCAAGTCGCTGCTCTCTCAAGGTATTTCCCAAAAGATTAACCTCAGCGATCACTTCCCCCAAGGCATCGTCCCTCCTTGCCCCCCGAGCTCGGGTCGAAAAATCGCCCTCCCGTATGCCCGCCAAGAGATTAGAAATTGTCCGAAGCGGAAAGCGCACTTTTTCCCTCACCGTGAATGCAAGCCCAAGCCAGGGCAACAAGACAAGAAGAGACGCAATCCAACGACCCTCCAACGAAAAATCCCCTGTCCAAACGAGCCCCATCGCTAGGAGCCCACCAGGCAACCCGGCACCAAGAGCAAGAAGAAAGACCTTCCGCTCAAAGCTAATTGATTTCTGTCGATGTTTCTGGTCGTTCACGAAGGACTAGACCTGCGTCTTGATGCCATACTTTTCAAGTCGCCGATAAAAGGCACTTCGACTCAAACCCAAAACGTCGGCGGCTTGTTTGGCGTTGCCATCACTCCGGTCAAGCGTCCTCCGAATAAGGTAGCGCTCGACTTCATCGAGGCTCAAATCCTCTAAGCGAGGGGCAGCTGACGCCCCAGGGCGCAGGCCCAAATCATCGACCTCGACAGTATTGCTCCGCGCCATCAGAACAGCGCGCTCGACCGAGTGAGACAACTCACGAATGTTTCCCGGCCATTGGTGCTTAAGTAACGACCCAGAAGCACTTGATGAGAAACCGACCACCTCTCGACGGTATTTCTTCGCAAACCTCTTGAGAAACGACTGAGCCAAGATGGGAATATCCTCTTTTCGATCTCGCAAGGGAGGCAACGGAATCTCCACTGTATTCAGTCTAAAATACAAATCCTGCCTAAATCGTCCTGCCTCTACTTCAGTGGGAAGCTCAGCGTTTGTCGCCGAGAGAACCCGAACATTTGCCCGCCGAGTTTTTGAAGAACCGACACGCTCAAATTCTCCGGTCTCCAGGACACGGAGAAGCTTTGTCTGCAAATTGAGCGGCACATTGGCAATTTCATCTAGGAATAGCGTCCCGTGATCTGACATCTCGAACCTTCCAATACGATCTGTCTTTGCATCCGTAAAGGCTCCCTTGACGTGACCAAATAGCTCGCTCTCAAAAACCCCCTCCGCAAGCCCTCCGGCATTCACAATGTTCAAGGGATGCTCGGATCGATCCGACGCTCGATGAATAGCCTGCGCAATCACTCCTTTCCCGGTACCATTTTCACCCGTAATCAAAATGTTCGCATCAGAGGGGCCGATCCGCTCAACCATCTCCAGCACAGGCTTCATCGCCGCCGATTCAGCCACAAATGCCATCTGAGTTCGGTCCTCACGTAAGGATCGATTCTCCGCTTCGAGTTGTTCCGTTTTCTTATGGCTCTCACGAAGTTCTAGCTGAGTTTTCACAATCCGAATCAATCGATCATTGTCCCAAGGCTTCTGGATAAAATCCTTAGCCCCTAACTTGAGAGCCTCCACCGCAAGCTCAACACTCCCCCAAGCCGTCATCACGATTACCGGGAGCAATCGATCCATTTCAAATATCTGGCCTAACAATCCCAACCCCTCTCGACCAGAGGTTGTATCTCGGGTGTAATTCAAATCCATGAGCAAGAGATCGTAATCTCCGGTTTTCAGCTCAGACAGAGCGACATCCGGCGACAAGGCAAAGCCGGTTTCAAACCCTTCGCCTTTAAAGAGCAGTCGCAGCGCTTCCAAGAGATCTTGCTGATCATCAGCTAGCAATATTCGAGGCATAATCGTGAGTCCTACGTGAATTCTTTTAGGAAGTCACCGGAAAAGGATCGCACTGATCCACCGTCGCCGGCCACTGGACAGCTCAAATCAAAGTCGCTAGACTCCATTCATGCCCCTCGAAGACCACGCAGGCGATATCATCAGAAAATCACGCTTAGGACTGGGCATTCCCAGTCAACAGGTCGCAAAAGCAGCTCAGATATCGGACTATCAACTGGAGACATTTGAAGAAATCGGTCCTCCACTGCACGGGATCAACTACCAAGCACTCGCCCAATTGTTGACGCTTGACGGTGAAAAGCTCCAAGGCATCGCAGAAGGCTGGGAACCATTGCCGCTTGATGTGTCCAGCTGGCATCACCTTCGACAAATCGAAACGAATGATGGAGGCATGGCAGTAAACTGTTACTTGGCATGGGATGAAGACACGAAAGACGCCGCCTTGTTTGACACTGGATGGGTTCTTCGGCCCATCAAGGAATTGATCGTACGGCATGACTTGAATCTTCGGCACATCTTCATCACCCACTCACACTACGATCACATCGAAGCACTCGCAGAAGTCCGAAAATTCGCACCAGAAGCCCTTATTCATTCCAACATTAAGACAGCGCCGAAGTCCCAACAATTGTCCTACGGCGACACCTTCGAACTGGGACGACTCCAAATCTCACACCGAGGAACGCCCGGACATGCCGACGACGGCCTCACCTATCTCATTGAAGGATTTCCCCTGCAGCGCCCAAAGGTCGCCATTGTGGGTGACGCAATTTTTGCAGGCTCCATGGGAGGAGCGAAAAACCACTTTGAAACCGCTCGCTCAAAAATTCGTGAAGAAATCCTCGCCCTACCCAAGGACACCCTTATCTGTCCAGGACACGGTCCGGTCTCGACCGTGAACGAAGAGACGACACACAATCCCTTCTTTCCGTAGATTCACACCGGCCAAAAGGCTCGCTCTCAAACGATCATATCGTCACCCACATTGACCGAGTCAGTGGTAAAAAGGATTTAATAAGGACAAAAACGATTGACCCCGATATGGTCGACTGCTAATTTCCGCTCGATTTTTCGCCAAATTTGGGCGTCAAAGCGAGAGGTTTTAGGAGCGTATCCTCAGACTTGAGCAGAGAATAACCCGCAGATCCCACGGGATGCGGGTTTTAGTTTTTCAGGGCAGATCAGGCAATGGATGCCTGTCGAAGAGAATCCGACAGCGAGATTATTCGAGCCGAGAATTCCGACACTCACAAATAATAGAGTAAGACATGCGACACACCATCTCAGTACTAGTTGAGAACAAATTCGGGGCGTTAACCCGGATCGCTGGACTATTCAGCGGCCGAGGTTACAACATCGACACCCTGAACGTCGCACCCACGCAAGACGCCGACACCTCTCAGATGACCATCGTCACTCGAGGAGACGACGCCACCTTGGAGCAAATCGTCAAGCAGCTCAAAAAACTGACAGACGTTCTCGAAGTCGTCGACTTTCGCGAGCATGAATATGTCGACCGAGAGCTCGTTCTCGTCAAAGTTGGCGTCGATTCCACCTCACGTTCTGAGGTCATGCAAATTACCGACATCTTCAGAGGCAAGATTGTGGACGTCCAACCAGACACCGTCACGGTTGAGATTACCGGAGACGAAGGAAAGGTAGAAAAATACCTCAGCCTAATGACAAATTTCGGAGTCATCGCGTTGACTCGGACTGGGAAAGTAGCCCTTTCGAGACACTAACTCCGACCCCTCAGAAACCCAAAATACATTAGAAAATGCCAGCGAAAGTTTACAAGGACAAAGACGGCGACCTCAGCGCATTCAAGGGAAAAACCCTGGCTGTGCTCGGTTTTGGCTCCCAAGGCCACGCCCACGCCCTCAACCTGAAAGAAAGCGGATGTAAGGTCATCATCGGTCTCTACAAAGGCAGCAAATCGATCGATGCCGCGAAGAAAAAAGGGTTCAAAGTCTACTCCACAGCTGAGGCTGTAAAAAAGGCAGACGTCATTTTCGTTGCGCTTCCTGATACCAAGCAAGGGGATGTTTTCAAATCTGATATCGAACCAAACTTGACCAAGGGTAAAGCCCTTCTCTTTTCCCACGGATTTGCCATTCACTTCAAGACGATCGTTCCCCCCGAAGACGTCGACATCATTCTCGTCGCGCCTAAGGGACCTGGACATATCGTTCGCCGTCAGTACACCGAAGGAAAGGGTGTTCCTTCACTGATCGCCATCGAACAAAATGCCAGCCGAAAAGCTAAGAAGATCGCACTCGCTTGGGCCAAGGGCATCGGCGGCACTCGTGCCGGCGTCATTCAAACGACGTTCAAGGAAGAGACCGAAACCGATCTCTTCGGCGAACAGACCGTTCTCTGTGGCGGCACCTCGGCACTAATCCAAGCCGGTTACGAAGTGCTCGTAGAAGCAGGGTACCAACCAGAAATGGCCTATTTCGAATGCCTGCATGAGCTCAAACTGATCGTTGACCTTATCAACGAGGCCGGAATTAGCGGCATGCGATTCTCGATTTCCGAGACGGCCAAATGGGGCGATGTCGCAGTCGGACCAAAAATTATTGATGCCGGAGTCAAGAAGCGCATGAAGGCAGCCCTCAAAGATATCCAGAACGGCAAATTCGCCAAGGGATGGGTCAATGAATACAAGACCGGCTACAAGAAATACAATGCTCTGCTTAAGGCCGGCGAGAAGCACAGCATCGAAAAGGTAGGCAAGCGCCTCCGAGGAATGATGCCATGGATGCAAAAACGCTCGACTTCAGGCGTTCAGGCATCCTACTAAGCCGACTCAAATCCTAATCTCCGCAACCGCCACGGAAAACCGCAAGGTTCCGTGGCGGTTTTTCTTTGCATATTCACAGAAACTCCGAGAACTTCGCGGTGTTGTTTTATTTGAAATGAAGATGGCACGCAGACAAACGTATCTCCCTTTAGTCGCTGGTATTGTTGGACTGTGTTCAGGGCTTGTTGTCGCCCAAGAGGAAACCGAGGAACTTCCACAAGTGGCAGAGTCGCTTGCTGAGTTTGAGGAATTGACCGACGAATCACCTCTTTCTGGGACTTATCAGGTCATTGTGGATCGAAATCCCTTCAATCTCCAACCGCCGGCACCTCCCGCACCCCCAAAAATCGAGGAGGAACCCCCGAAGGAGTCTGTATCACTCAAGGAACTCAATATTGTGCTCGCGGGTGTTAGCACCAAGAACGGCGAAAAGCGCGTCTGGTTATCGATGACGCTCCCCCCAACCCAGCCAGAGCAGAAGCCTGTCGAACGCTTTTTCGGTTTCCGAGAAAACGAACAACAGCATGGGATCACAGTGAAATCGATCCAGTCAAATGGGAACGTCGATATCGTTTACGACGGCACCCCAGTTCTCCTATCTTTCGAGACCCACGGAAACAAGAAGAAGGCGAAGGCAAAACCCAAGGCGAAGACGAACGTCCGAACCGCTAGATCAACCTCTACCCCCAACCGGAGCGTCTCAGCACGGACGGGAAGCTCACGAAACACAGCAAATACCGGTAGAACCACAAGCTCGAATCGATCCAACGTGGCTTCAGGAAGCCGCTCTGTTCCGGTTGGCAGAAATACAGCCAATGCCCGAACAATCCCAGCAAGACCGGTCAGGACCCAACCACAGCCTCAACTTTCAAGGGATGAGCAAATCACAATCCTAGAAACTCAAAAGGCGATCGCTGAACAAGAGGGACGTCCATTCCCCCCACTCCCTCCGCTACGTCGCTAGTCTTCGAGGAAGCGTTCGCAATTTTATTTAAAATCTTTGCCCCCACGAGGAACGGGGCCAAGATCAAGCGACTCAGTTATCGATCCAGAATAGCGTATCTTGTATACTTCTTTTTATTGATAACAACCTCTTCCAAAGGCCAATCCAGGCTCTTGGTGATCAGATCTGGACCACGGGGAGTCACAAGAATGGTATCCTCACTTTTTGTCCCAGCGACGGTGGGATTCCAGGCAAACGGCTGAAACGCAGCGACTTTGGATTTGGTATCAGGCGTCACAATATATTCCCTCGGCAGGTAACCACACGGCCCCCCTTGATGATGAGCCTGCCATTCGTTGGGATATCTCACCGTCTTATACTTATCTATCCCCAGTTTGAGGATTTCTCCGGAAACCGCATCAACCTTTGTTGCCTGTTGCAAGACCACATCAATAGTGCAGGCCGCCTTGTGCTTGCTGGCAAGGGCTGGAGGAATATCGCCGAAATAAATCGTTCTTGTCATTGAGGCGATCAGTCCCTGATAACGCGCGCACATGATTAACATTGCATGACGTTTCAGTTTTTTCCCGGTCGGAAGCGGATGCCGAAAGCGACGAATTCGCTCGTCTACCGCCACCAACACCACTACCGGCGTCAATCCAACGGCAATGGCTGCGGCCGACATTTGGGCTGCAATCTCATTCTCGGTCTCGTCAACGCGAACAGCATGTGCCGTGGCGGATATGGCAGCTTCCAATGCCTTACCCAAATGTCGTAATCGTTTGACTTCTTCCCGGCTTAGAGAATACCGCAACGCGGCAAAAAGTTCCGCGTGAGGGCGCGTTACCAAATCATTGCTGTCGGAAAGTATCTTTTTCGGATCGACGACATTTTTCACCGCTTCAAGCAATCCGTCCGGCTCGTGCCAATCGTAACTCAAAGTCTCATACTTAAGATGGGATACCTCCTCAGACTTCAATCTCGGCAATTCAATTCCGTTAGCAATGAGATAGACGTCCTCTTTGGTCACCAACCAATTCGCTGCAGCCTTGTCCGTATTAATCGCTACCCGCGCCTCAGCGCCACAGGCCAGCCAAGAGAAGTTGGCCTGTCGCGTGACTAGAGCAGCCGACTTCCGCTTTTTCTTGAGCAGAGCCCGCACCGTCTCGAGTTTCTCCGTAAATTCCCGACTCACGGGTGGCAGTTTAGTGAGGGGAAGAACAATTGCACGCCTATCCTGCAAACAATCACTAGCCCTCGACTCCTCGTTCGGAAATTAGACTTCACAAGATTCGAGGCACCTCGTAACGTCGCCCAATGTCCCAAGTAATGGCTCCCCCCTCCGATTGGAAGGGCATCCTCAAACAGCTCGGTCCCGGGTTAATCATCTCGGCAAATATCGTTGGTTCTGGAGAGCTCATTGTCACAACCAAAGTGGGCGCTGACGTGGGATTCGCTCTGCTTTGGTTCATCATCCTGGGGTGTATGATCAAAGTTTTCTTACAGGTCGAATTAGGCCGCTACACGATCGGCAAGGGGAAATCGACTCTTGAGGCCCTCAATTCCGTCCCTGGCCCTCGTCTGTGGGTTTCATGGCTGGTTTGGTGTTGGGTCGTCATGTTTGTCGCTACTTTCTTCCAGCTCTCAGGCATGGTCGGAGGAATCGCGGGAGTCTTCAAGATGGGCGGCTCGACCTTTTCAAACACCACTTGGGCCTTCATCATTACCGCTTCCTGCGCCGTATTTCTCTTCATCGGTAAATACCGCTTCATCGAAAAATTCTCAACAACGATGGTGGCAGCATTCACAATCTTTACGATCTTCGCCGTCTTTTCGCTCTATTGGACGGACTACGGAATTAGCTTTGCCAATCTAAAGGAAGGAATGAGTTTCCGACTACCCGATGATTTCACAACCGCATTCGCCGCATTCGGAGTGATCGGTGTTGGTGCCTCTGAGTTGATTTATTATCCCTACTGGTGCCTCGAAAAAGGATATGCTAGCCACGTCGGACCCAACGATGGTTCACCGGAATGGGGCGAACGGGCTCAAGGCTGGATGAAGGTGCTCCGCTGGGATGCTTGGCTGTCGATGGTCATCTACACGGGTGCAACAGTCGCGTTCTATCTCCTTGGGGCTGCCGTCCTTCATGGCAAGGGTTTGACAGTCACCGATAATGACCTGATTCCCACCCTGTCCAACCTCTACCGAGCCTCTTTCGGAACACCGGGTCTCGTTGCTTTCCTCGTTGGCGCAACCGTCGTGCTTTATTCGACTATTTTCATATCAACGGCATCTAACGCCCGCCTTTCAGCCGATTTACTAAAGGTAGGCAAACTCGTTAAGGTCGAGAATGAAGAACAACGCCAAAAACTCATTCGCATTGCATGTATTGCCCTTCCAGCACTCTACTTTGTTTTCTACATTACGATTGAAAAACCGCTCACCCTCGTATTCATCGGCGCCTTGGCCCAAGCGTTGATGCTCCCGCTGATCTGCTTTGCCGCTCTTTACTTTCATTTTACGGCGACCGACAAAGCCATCAAACCCGGGAAACTCTGGATGACCTTCCTCTGGATCGCCTCGATCTTGATGGCAAGTGTTGGGGTCTACCAACTGGCCCAAAAACTACAGGCAGGGTTATAGCCGGTCCCTATTGTCAGAGGGCCATCCGCCGGCTACTAAGAGCGAAGGCCCACAAGGTCCATAAGCTTAGCGGTCTCTCGATAAGCCTCTTCCACCCATGAGACTATCTTCTTTGGGTTTGGCGAGTATTCCAACTCGATGGAAACAACGCCATCGATCTTCAATTCCTTGATTGCCTGGAGATACGGCGCGAACTTCACAACTCCGCGACCGGGAGGGAGGTCCCCATGAACCTTCCCGTCACAGTCACTAATGTGAACGTGGATCGCCTTCCCTTTCAATGCCTTCACTTCATCTGGCGACGAATCCGCCAGCACCAAATGACTCACATCAATATTAGCCTTAACTCGAGGATGCTTGCAGGCCTTCACAAATGCCACCATCGATGGAATATCGTTCAATAAACTCAAACGAAAGGGTTCCAACTCCAACGCAATATCAATCTTCTTTTTATCGGCATAGTCACCCAGGCGGCGGCAGGTCTCGATCGCCCACTCCCACTGCGCCTCCGGAGGGATAACCTCACGTTGCCAAATGTATTCGCCGAGCACCAACAGCACATTGCTCGCCCCCCAATCCTTCGCTAGATCAATGAACTTCTTACATCGCTCGACATGAAACTCACGCACCGGATCATTGAAGTCGATCAATCCAACGGCTACAACCGGGAGAGATACGATGGGAAGCCCTAGTCGGTCACAGGTCTTACCAACAAGATTCACTTCCTTTTTAGTAATCCCAACCGCTTCAGTAAAAATATCAACACAATCAAAACCGATCCGGGAAATGTGCTTTAGTCCCGTCGCGGTATCGACGCCTGCCTGCGAAAATGCACTATTAATAATTCCTAGTTTCATCGTCTCAACGTTCTCCTCTCAAACAAACCATTCGCGCATATCTATTGCGAATCCGTCAGAATTTCATTCAGCCTCACGAACCTCTCTTGCTCAACACTCTTGTAGGCGGCATCAACCAAAGCCATCGTTTTCAAATTATCTCGGCCGCTAATCTCCGGTTCTTCGCCAGATTCGATGGCACAAAGCAGCTGAGCCATTGTCCCAATGAAGGCATCCGGGAACCAACTCTCGGTCCACTCAGGCTCACAAAAACTTGATTGACCAATAGAGGCATAGCGAATCGTTGACGGGGTTGTATAGGGATCATGACACCAACCAATACTTCCTGAGGCAAGTCCCTTCATTCCTTCAATTCGCCAATGAATCCCCAGATCTCCAGGACAGCCTTCCCGGGCGGGGCCAGTCCACGTGTCATCAATACCGACGCAACGCATCCCATTGGCATAGTTGAGAATGTAGGTACAGATCCCATCGGCATGCGGAAAACTCGTTCGTGGATCTTCCCGCACGCTACAATAGATTCCCTCGGGATCACCAAACCAATATCGAAAACAATCCAGATGGTGAATGGACATGATCCGCAGTGTGACCCAACCCAAGTCTTTCTGCCACGGCATCCAGTGGGGAATGCCTCGCATATCGATATTCGCCAGCACCGACTCCCCAATCACTCCTTCATTGAGCAGGGTCTTGGCAGCCCTCACAGATTGATCATAGCGCATGTTCTGGTTCACAGCCAAGGCAATGCCGGCCTCCTGACAAAGAGCAACCGCCTCATTCGCTTGGCCTAAATTCATCCCCAAAGGCTTCTGCGCCAAAATGCCCTTCACGGTCCCGCGGAGGCAAGCTGACCGAATCAATTCCAACTGCGCATCAGGAGGTACAGCGATATCTAAGACTTCGATCTGAGGATCATCGAGCAACTGCTCGTACGTATCATAAACGTGACGAATCTCGTGGCGAGCGGCAGTGGCCTCGGCATTAGATCGCGTTCTGGAGGCAATCGCTACCGGATTGAATCCAGCTTTACGATAGGCAACCAAGTGACAATCAGAGATGATAAATCCGCTCCCAAGAATGCCAATGCGACATTCTCGGCGTGACGGCAGCGTAGCGTGGATCTTTAGGTCCATGACAAGGTGATGCCTCCATACTGTCCTAGACCATCGCTTGGTCAAGAATAAGTGAGCGGCCGCGGCTCAATCACTTGGGTTGGCGATGGCTGATCTTGCTCAGTGGCAACCACACCAACATGGCTCACCCCTATGGAACGTAAACGCTCTGAAATTACTTGGCTCGCCAACTCTGGGGAATTGCAATCCCGACTTAGGTGGGCCAGATAGAGATGTTCTAGCTTTTCGGAAATTAAATCCTCTAGAGCACCGGCCGCAGCCTCATTGCTGAGGTGCCCATGGCGACTCAGTATTCGTTGCTTGATACTCCAGGGGCGCTTGGTGTCTTCCTGGAGCAGTTTCGTATCGTAGTTGGTCTCGAGCACGAGGGCATGCACACCCTTCACGCGATCGATCACTAAGCGGGTTGCATGCCCTAAGTCCGTCAAGAAGCCCACGTCCCCCCCTCCGGTGTGCACCACAAACCCGACTGGATCATAGGCATCGTGGGGAATAGAGAACGAATCCACCGTCACATTGCCTAGATCAAAGCTGGCGCCAGTCTGAAAAACCTTGGCGTTGAATTTTACGTCAAACTGAGACTCTATGGCCTCGAGGGTCAAGCGATTACAGTAGACCGGAATCCCCAATTTCGCAGCAATCACCTTCAAGCCCTTAGAGTGATCACTGTGCTCATGAGTCAACAAGATCCCCGTTAACGATTCGGCATCGCGCCCGATCGATTCGAGGCGATTCCGAATCTGCCGCCCGCTAAAACCCGCATCAACGAGTAAGCGAGTCTCTCCCGCTTCTAGGTAATAGCAATTCCCCCCGGATCCACTCCCCAACACCGTTAATGCAACCGACACGCTTGGAAAATAGAACGCCTCGTGGCGTCGGGCAAATGAATACCACAAAGATCTCACTAGAAGAGAGCGGCCATCAAGAAAGGACAGCCCATCTGTCAAATGAACCACCGCGCAATGGATCTCCAATTCCCAGTCGGAGCAAGCCCCTCAAACGGATGCAAAGAAGCTGGTAGATCAAACAAGATCTATGGCTGCCCTATGAAAAGGCGTCATCATCGCCAGGCTTCGATGCAGGTCGCTGTTCGAAAAAACCTCCACAGCAAGCATCATGCCGATTCGGACTTGTATATCTTTCGAAGTGGATTAGACTATGTCGCTAATGGCTCAGGGCTTATATCTTTCACAGAAGATGGCGTTGTCACAAATGTTGGCACCGCAGCTTCAGCAGTCCCTTGCCCTACTTCAGGCGCCGACCCTAGAACTGCAGACCCTGGTCGAGCAGGAATTGCAGCAGAATCCAATCTTGGAGGAGCAGGCCGAGTCGGAAGAAGGCAGAGAGAAACAGGGAGACGCTCCGGATAGCCTAGATCCGACCGAGCCACCGGCCGATGTCAATTACGACCCAACCGATGAAAAGGGATCCAATGAACCCGTCGACGACTGGCAAGCGGAAGTTGAGCGACTCTCTCAGCTCGACCAGGAATGGCGCGACTATTTCTCCCAATCGAATCTCCCCAGCAAGCCAAATCCAGACGATGAAGAAAAGCGGCAGTTCATGCTGGACTCCATCGTTACGACGACCTCGCTTCAGGAATCCCTGCGCGAGCAGGTTCGAACGTCGGAATTGGACGAAGATCAATGGCAAATCGCGGATCTACTTATCGGAAATATCGATGACAGAGGCTTTCTCAAGGCGTCGGTTGATGAACTAACCTTCTCCACAAACACCGACCCAGAAATCATCCGGTCCGTCCTCGAGATACTACAAAGCTTCGAACCACCTGGAGTCGCTACGCGAGACCTCCGCGAGTGCTTAATGAAGCAACTCGAGCGATCCCAACGCACTGACACGCTGGAATACCGGATCTTGGACCAATGTTTCAAACAACTCAGCAAGCGCCGAATGCCTGACATCGCGCGGGTCCTCGGGGTTACGATCGGACAAGTGCAAGAA
>CAJXVR010000169.1 GCA_913061285.1 uncultured Verrucomicrobiota bacterium
CTACACTAGATCGCTCGTCGGCAGCGTCAGATGTGTATAAGAGACAGCTATCAGAAGCAGTCGTAAAGTCGGGGCGGCCCTAGATGCAAGGTTCTCATATTGACATAATCTGGGGTGCTTCGAGATCGTTCCCGAATTCCTTGTGAGCGAAGACCAGTTCCTTAGGGCAAGAAGTGGGCGATTTGATCTTAGATTTGACTCGAAAAACGATTTGCTGAAGGAACAAAGCTGGCTTATGTTTTCTTACCGTGGCCTGGGAATGATACTGAGCCGGGTTTAGACGTATGGAATTCAATCGACGAGAGTTCGGCAAAGTCATTGGTGTGACATTTGGAGGCTTGGCATTGGGAACGGTGCCGGAAGGGCTTCTCGGAGCTGAGTTGACTTCTTATCGGGTTAAGAAGGGGGATACGCTTTCTCGAATAGCGAGAACACATAACACCACTGTTAGTAAGCTAAAGCAGCTGAATGGATTAGCCTCAGTCCATCGTATCCGGGCTGGACAGCGACTGAAATTGACTGATTCTGTCGCCGCTTCAGCTGAGATTCCCCGCAAGCTCCGTTGGCAAATTGATCACAAGGGCGTTCAGCACAAGCGTTGGAAGAAAATTGTGGTGCACCATTCTGCGACCGATAACGGCAATGCGGCTATCTTTAATCGAGCTCATTTGCGTCGCCGGATGGAAAACGGGCTCGCCTATCACTTTGTCATTGGAAACGGGACCAATGGGACGGGAGATGGTGAGATCGAAATTGGCCAGCGGTGGATGCGACAGATCCATGGAGGGCACGTCCGGAATTTGGCGCTCAATGAAGTTTCGGTAGGGATCTGTTTAGTCGGGAATTTTGAAAAGCGGAAACCCACGGCCAAGCAGATGACGTCGGTTCATAATTTGACTCAGTTTCTTCAACGGGAGCTCTTGTTTAACCGGCCCAAGGTTTACGGGCATAAGGACCTGGAACAAAATCTTTGTCCTGGGAAATTCTTTCCGCTTAAGGCCTATCGGGCTCGCTTCGCATAGAACGAACTGAGTCGGCGATTTGGCGAGCGTTATTGCAGCCCTGATTTCCCTATTCTTTGTCGAATTCTGCCAGGTCTCGAATTTTTTGGACCATAGCGTTCAATCCAGTGCTTCGTGTGGGACTGAGATGTCGATCCAAGCCGAGGCGTTGAAAAGTTTCTATCGCATTGACTTGGAGGATTTCATCGTCGGTCTTTCCTGAGTAGAGGAGTCGCAACATCGCGACGAGGCCCTTCACAATTTGGGAGTTGCTGTCGGCGAGGAATTCTATCCTGCGAGGAGGCCCGTCCTGAATCGACTCTTTGAGCCAGACCGTCGCTTGGCATCCCTTGATGCGATTCTCTTCGATTTTTTCAGATTCTGGAAGTTCGGGCATTCGCTTACCTAGTTCCATGAGATAGGCGTAGCGATCATCCCAGTCATCCAACAGTTCGAAATTCTCAATTAATTCGTCGATCGTCATTGCAAGCAGATGTCGTTCTTGTGCTGTCGTGAGCAGCGTGGTGTTACGGAATCTTAGTGGGCTATCCGTCGTGTCGCATCAGCGCGTGCCCATTGATCTGCCTCGAGTATTTCTTCAAGAGTGGGGTCCGTTTTGGTCTGATGCGATTCCATTGTTTGAGAGACGGTTTCTGTGATGCCGAGAAAACTGAGCTTTCTTTCGCAGAAGGCAGCAACGGCGACTTCGTTTGCTGCATTGAGAACGGCAGGGAGCGTGCCTCCAATGATTCCAGCTTTTCTCGCCAGATTGAGGGAGGGAAATTTCTCGGTGTCCGGTTCTTCGAAAGTGAGCGTTGCAATCTTGGCAAAATCGGTTTGCACGCGCTCACTAGCGACTCGTTCAGGATAGGTCAGTGCGTATTGGATCGGAAGGCACATATCGGGGGTTGAAAGCTGTGAGATGATAGAACCGTCAACAAATTCGACCATCGAATGGATCACGCTTTGAGGGTGAACGATGACCTTGACCCGCGGCATTTCGATATCGAAGAGCCAGCGTGCTTCGATCATTTCGAGTCCCTTGTTGAAGAGTGTAGCTGAGTCGATGGTGATCTTTTGACCCATTTCCCATGAGGGATGTTTAAGGGCTTGTTCGAGTCCAATCGTGCTGAAATCTTCTTTTGGAGTCTGCCGGAAAGGGCCGCCTGATGCCGTAAGCCAGAGGTTACGGACAGAGGTTGCTGGCTTGTCGTCGAGGCATTGAAAAATAGCGGAATGTTCGCTGTCGACGGCCAGCACGCGGACGCCGTGAGTTTTGGCCTCCCGCATGACGATCTCGCCTGCCATCACAAGAATCTCCTTCGACGCAACGGCGATATCCTTGCCAGCGCGAATCGCTGCGAGAGCAGGGGCAAGGCCGGCTGTTCCGACAATGGCAATAAGGACGATATCTGCATCGGGTAAGGTGGCTAGTTCAATCAAGCCTTCGTCGCCACAGCTTGCCCGGACACCGGCTGGAGCTTCGCTTCGAAGTTGATCCTTCAAGGACTCGTCGCTGATAGAGATTAGTTGTGGTTTGAATTGCTTGGCTTGGGTGATGAGATCTCCCAGGCGCCGGCCTGCGGCTAGGCCAATCAATCGAAGGTGCTGCGGTAGATCCTCGACAACCTTGATCGTGCTTGTTCCGATGGAACCCGTGCTGCCTAGTAATACGACGTTTTTGATCGAGTCCGACGATTCCATTATTTTGTGAGTTAAGGGGCGACTGTGAGGCGACAGTAGAGATAAAAGAGAGGGGCGTTGAAAAGCAGGCTATCGATAAGATCTAAGCAGCCCCCAATTCCTGGAAAGAGTGCTCCCGAATCTTTCACTCCGGTTTCCCTTTTGAGTAGTGATTCGACAAGATCGCCGACAACGGCGAATACACTAAGTAAGATGCCCAAAATAATCGCATGGGCGCCTCGAATCGGGGCGAGTGATTCGCTTGCCAGAGAGACGGTGACGACGCTGATCAAGGTTGAAACAACGATCGCTCCAACGAAGCCCTCCCATGTTTTCCCTGGACTAACATTGGGCGCCATCTTGTGTTTGCCAAACATGGATCCAACGCTATAAGCGCCGAGATCACTGAACTTCGTGACGAGAATGAAATAGAGTAGGAACCATGTCCCTTGGACGTTCGGAAGGTAGTAGATCTTGGCAATGAAGCTCAGGAGCCAGAACACGTAGAACCAACCAAATAGTGTGCTAGCGAGAGAGGCGATTTTGATTTTTCCTGCGGATCTGAGTTTCGTTGTCGTGAGCCAGAGGAAAAAAAGGGTAACGATGCTGATAGGCCCCAATGAGCTAAGTTTCTCAATAGCTGGGGTGCTATGAATGACGTTGGTGTCGAGATCTTGTGTGGACCAGCCTGTCCCTACTTCGAGTGCGATAAATGCGAGGCCAGCAACAATCGCTGAGCGAAAGAGCACATCGACGCCGGCCTGCTTGACCATGTTGGCGTATTCTCGAAATCCTATAACCCCAAGCGTCGAGATGATCACGAGGAACGCGGTGTTCGCTATCGTTGGATTCGACGCGAAAAGTGCGATGAGAACGACTGCCCAAAGGACCAGTGTGCTTCCCAGCCGCTGTCTGAACACTTGAGCCTTTGTTGGGGAGCTAGTCATGTCGATGCATCGGTTAGCAATGGAGTAGAAGCTGGGGGGCTTTAAAGCTTACCAAAGCGGCGATTGCGGCAGGCAAATTCCTCGATTGCTTCAAAGAGCTGCGGCTTTCCGAAGTCAGGCCAAAGGGTCGGGGTGATTACGAACTCAGCATATGAGATCTGCCATAGCAGATAGTTACTGACCCTCATCTCACCGCTCGTTCGAATGAGAAGATCGGGATCTGGGAAATTCCGGGTATAGAGATGATCTGAAAACATCTTCTCGTCGATGTCCTCGGGGGCGATCTCTCCACTTCTAGCTTTCGCCGCTAGATCACGGCAGGCTTCAACAATTTCGGTGCGTCCTCCGTAGCTTAGGGCGAGGACGAGAGTAAGGCCGGTGTTTTTGGCAAGAGCCGCTTTTGTCTTCGTGATTTGGTCTTGAACGAATTCTGGCAAGCGATGGATCTGGCCGATCACCTCGAGCTTCACGTTGTTCTTATCGAGCTCAGGAATCTCTTTGAGGAGATAGCGGGCAAGATACTTCATCAGTGTGTCTACCTCCTCCTTTGGGCGATTCCAGTTTTCAACCGAAAACGCGTAGAGGGTGAGATACTTCACTCCTACTTCCCCTGCGGCGCGCAGAACTTTACGAACGGATTCGGCGCCCCGGCGATGCCCTTCAACCCGTGGTAAGTGCCGCTTTTTGGCCCAGCGGCCATTGCCATCCATGATGATGGCAATGTGGGCTGGCACCGCAGCGAGGGCTTTTTCACTGAGCTGTGAGGCTGGGGCCGTCATTGGGTGCGGGCGTTTGTTCTAGCTCTTGACTAAGACGTGAAAGGCGTATTCCTTCTAGAGCTCGATGGTTTGTGAGCGAGCAGGACCGATTGAAGCGATCTTTAGCCGGGTGCCGCTCAGTTTAGCGATTTCCTTGAGATAGCGCCTTGCATTCAATGGAAGGTCGGACCACTTACGGCATTTTTCGGTTGATGTCTGCCATCCCGGATACTCGGTGTAAATCGGTTTGCATTTCTCAAGAGCGCCCATGGCGTTGGGAAGTCGATCGATCTTCTTGTTGCCAAGGCGATAGCCGACACAGACCTTGATCACTGGTAGAGTGTCGAGACCGTCGAGGTTGGTAATGGCGAGCTCATTGATTCCGTTGACCATCGTGGCATGGCGGGTAAGAACGGCATCCAACCAGCCGCAACGGCGTGCTCGTCCAGTCGTTGCTCCATATTCTCTGCCCATATTGTGGAAGTGATCTCCGAGAAAATCATCTTCGGTCGGCATCGGGCCTTCTCCGACGCGGGTCGTATAGGCCTTCATCACCCCAACAACCTTGTCAATCTTATTGGGCGCGACGCCAGAACCGGTGCAAGCCCCACCCGAGGTGGTTGCTGAAGAGGTGACGTAGGGGTAGGTTCCGTGATCGATATCAAGGAAGGTCCCTTGAGCTCCTTCAAAGAGAATGTTCGCGTTATTCTTACTCGCCTCATGCAACATGTGAACGGTGTCAGTGACAAAAGGCTTCAGTTTTTTAGCGGCGGCGAGGTATTCTTCGAGCACTTTCTTGAACGAAAGTTTCTTCGCTCCCAGGGGGCTAAGAATATCATTGTTCGCTTTGATCCGTTGCTTGAGTAAGGCTGAGAAGGTCTCTGGATCCATGAGATCGACCATTCGAATCCCGGTTCGGGCGGCCTTGTCTCCGTAGGCAGGGCCAATGCCCCGTTTCGTCGTTCCGATCTTGTTCTTACCCTTAGATGCCTCACGATACTCGTCGAGAAGACGGTGGTAGGGAAAGACAATGTGAGCGGTCTCGCTGACGAAGAGGTTTCCCTTTACGTCAACACCGAGCTTTTTCAATCCCTCAATTTCGCCGACGAGATGCACGGGATCGATGACAACGCCGTTGCCAATTACACACTTCTTGCGAGCGCGAAGAATGCCGGACGGGATCAAATGCAGGACGTATTTCTTCTTTCCAACGAGAACAGTGTGGCCAGCATTGTTGCCACCTTGCATACGCACAACAAGGTCAGCGCGATCGGTAAGGACATCAATGATTTTCCCCTTACCTTCATCGCCCCATTGGGCGCCAATTAGAATTGTATTGGGCATATTTGAATTGAAATTTCGACACAAAAACGCCCCGAAAGTAAATTCGGGGCGTCGCTCAGTATTTACGGAAAGAGGCTAATCCAGCTCCACGAGGGTGTCAATCACGCTTATTCTTCAGGTGCCGGGACCGGATTGGTTACCGCGTCGATGGCTTCTTCGATATTAATCTCAGAGGCTTCTTCTAAGACTTCATCCGTCTTATTCAGAACCTCGTCGACCGTGTCCTTCACCTGTGAATTGGCGATAGCCTCTTTGATCGCTGCCTGGATTTCAGGCGAGGCGTCTTGAAGGTTTCCTGGAAGCGAGGGAAGATTTGGGCCAACGGGACCTTGGGGGGCAAGTGCTCCGGTGGTGGCCCCTGTTGTTGTGTCCTCTTCTTCCTCTTCCTTCTTGATGAGGTCTGCGCGCTTGTTTAGTAGGGCGTCAACGGTCCACTTCGAAACCAGGTAACTCCAGGCTTCGAAGGTCTTTTCTTTTTCGAGTTTGTCGCTGAGCTTTTTGTTATTCTCGGCGAATTCAGCGTCGAGTTTCGCGGTGTCCTCTTCTTTCTCGTCTTCTGGTTTCTCCCTTTCTGTTGGAAGCGCCGCTGAAACTGAGATCGCTACGGGATACTTGTCCTCGGCATTGGCCTTTCCGATGCTCACCTGATAGGTGAAACCATCAAAGGTCTTGAGTTCTGCCTTAATGGGGGTGTCAAGTCCCTGATCTTCCTTGGACGCCGTTGGATCAACGATATCGTCAAAGCTCGGTGACGAAAGGATGTTCTTTAGGCTGTAGGATTTTGTAGAGTCGAGTTCTTCGTCCTCACTCAAACCTGCCAAGACCATGTCCGCAGAGTCAGTGTCTCGGGACGCCACCCAGGAATCACTTGCCTCAGGATGGGTGACAGTGACGGCCTGTAGTTTCTCGACTTTCAGAAAGTCCTTGTTCAGCCAGTAGGTGGCGTCGACATCCACGGATGAAAAGGTCTCCGAAACGAGTGCAATCGCTTCGCCGTTACCGTTAGGAAGCACATAGCGGCCATCGGGGAAATCTCCCCCACCGCCGAATTGCGACGGTGCTTCTGACTTACGCATGTGCTCCTTACCGAGCAGGAGGTTGGCGATCTCTGAGTTTCCGTCTCCCTTGAATGTAAGGAGGATTCCAGAGTCGGCTCCCTTACCCGGGGTGACGAGTCCGAGTCGGCCATATTGACTGGGGCCTGCGGTAATATTGCGAGAGACCTTAAGATCCCAGACGTCTTGGACCAAGTCGCGGACTTTGGAAAAGTCGGCGGGATAGTCCCATCGATCTGTCACGGTCCAAATGTCGTTCTTCTTTGCGATCCCGATTTCACCGTCGGCATCTTGGAAGCTGATCGAGGCCACGTCATTCAGCGGGAAATCCGGAATGACTTTACCTCCCAGTTTGGATTCTGACTGTTGCCAGGCCTTCTTATCCTGTGACAAAAACAGAAGTCCAATGCCGCCTACGACTAGGAGTAGGACGATTAGTTTTTTGAACTGACTTGAATTCATCGTGCTGCTGTGCGTTTACGTTTGATGGTAGCGATCAATATTCCTCCGATTGTGACAATCAGGGGCATTCCGGCGATGTTGACCCACTTGAGTTTGGTCTCGAGGGCATCGATATCCTTGCGCAAGTTTCTTCTCATGGTCTTGAGTTGCTTGTTGGTGTCGACTTGCTGCTTGCGGAACTTAGCTAGCTCAGCCTGCTGTTCTGGGGAGAGCACAAAACGCTGTTGTCCTTGGGAGACATCCGTGCGTTGGCTTTGCAGATCACTAAGTTTGGTTTGAGTTTGCTGGAGCTTGTCTTCCAAGTCCTGAATCTTGGAACGGTATTCGGTCTCCGCCTTGATTTGCATATCGCGAATCGTCGTGAAGGGGCGATTCATTGCAGCTCGACTTCTTACTTGAATAAGGCGGTTATCTCCAGCGAGCTGTTCCACGATATTCTGCGTAAGTGGCAGATTTCCGTTGAGGAGGCTCATCATGCGGGTGCCGAGGAAGTTTTGGATTCGCACCGAAAAGGAGTCGAATAGGAAGTCGGCGTCACCGAAGAGAACGACGGTTCCATCCGTGGTCGACTCCGTCAGCGAATCGGCGGCAACGGGCTCATCTTCTTTATCAATGTCATCGACATCATCGGTGCTGCCCTCGGCGGCGGGTTTGCCATCAGGAAAGGCGGTCTTAAACTTACCTGTCAATCGGAGAGCGACAGGATGTTCAGTGCCTTCTGAGGTGAACTCTTTGGCGACTTGAGCGCCGGAGAGCTGAGCCATGAAACCGTCAACGAGTTGGGATTCCTCGGTAGTCTTGATTAGAATCGTTTGCTCGAGTCCTTCGGCTGGCGTGCCACTGAAGGTGCCTACGAATGGCATCAGGAGCTGATCGATCTGAGCGCTGACGACGTCGTCACGATTGATTCCCTTGTCATTGACGAAGAGGACGGAGGGTTGCAGTTGGGGAGGGGTGCCCTGCCGGAATGAGACTTCCTTGGCGAATGCCATATCCGCAACCACCTTGCTGCTGTTGAATTCGAGTCCCCACGCTGAGAGGAGTTTCTCGAGGTTCGATGTGCTCGGAGGTGAGCCCATCATGTTGTTGGGGTTCGGTTGCTGATCGATCAAGGCGAGTGCATCGAGGTAGGCAAGTAGTTTGCCCCCTCGCAGCACGAATTGATCGAGTGCATACTCCGTGGCGTCTGTGATTTCTTTAGGGTGGATGACGACGAGGACCGTGATATCTTCATCGATAGATTCCGCCGTCAGATCGATCTCTTTGACTTCAAAGTCTTGCTTGAGCTGGCTGATGACGGCCCAGGGATCTTGTCCGGGTTGTGGCCGTCCCATTTGGGCTGCCATTGGGTTGGGCGGCTGTCCGAAGGCAGGCAGGGAAGACATGACGCCGATCACGGGCTTTTCAACGGTCACGACCTGGGAGACGGCTCGAACGATTTCATACTCGAGTTGCCGTTCCTTGGAAGGATCCAAGAAAGGAATCGCAATGGTTTCGTCGAGCATGCTCACGGCGAGACCCAGATAGATGCGATCGGTAAGTGAAAGGCTTTGGCCTTCGACCCCATCGAGACGGGCAGAATCCTCGGCATCAGAATCTGGCTGAGGATCGAATTTCTTGAGCTCGATATTCCCTCCGCTATTCTCGGCGAATTCATCGAGCAAGTCTTCGACGCGACTGACATAGGTCTTCAGCTGAGGGGGCATGACCTTGTCGTCTCGCGTGGCGTAGAAGCGAATTTCTACTGGGGTATCCAACTCCTGAAGGATTTGTTTGGTGCCATCAGAGAGGGTGAATAGTTTCTCAGCCGTTAGGTCGACTCGGACCTTTACGAAATTTGCGATGAGGTTTAGGCCAACTACTATGACCAAGCACACCACTACCCCGACGGTCGAGAAAAGGAAGAGATCAATCTGTTTCTTTTTCATTATCGGTTCTAATTAATTGGTTCTCAAACTACGAAGAATAACGCCTGTCGTGAATAGGCTAAAGCCGATCAGTGACAGAAAAAATATGAGGTCTCTGGAATCAAGAACACCTCGTTGGAAACTAAAGAAGTGAGTCATCACGCTGAGTGATGAGACGATGTTTACAAGCCATCCTGGGGCCCATTGGATAAGCATGTCGGTCACTGGCTGGAAACCAGCCAAGATTAAGAACAGGCAGATAACGACGGAGAGGATGAAGCTAATCACCTGGTTGCGAGTGATGGCGGAGGTCATGCAGCTAATCGCCAGGTAGCCTCCGGCTAGCAGGGCGCTCCCGAGGTAGCCGCAAAAAATGACGCCCATATCAGGGTTGCCAAGGTAATTAACCGTAAAGATTATGGGAAAGGTCAATACGAGAGCGAGGATCAAGAAGATCCAAGAGGCCAGAAACTTGCCGAAGATGGCCTGTCCCGGGGTAATAGGCATCGTGAAGAGCAGCTCCAGGGTGCCTTGTCGCCGTTCCTCTGACCAGAGCCTCATTCCTACGGCAGGAACCAGGAAGAGGTAAATCCACGGATGCCAAGTGAAAAACGCGGCCAATGAGGCCTCATCCCGTTCAAAGAATCCGCCGAGGTTTCCACTGAATGTGAAGAAACCGATCAGGGTGAGAAAAATAACAATAAAGACATACGCCACAGGAGAGGCGAAATAGCCTGAAAGTTCCCGTTTTGCTATGGTCCAAGTATTTGTGACGCTATTGCTCATGCTGCCACCTCACTTGCTGTATCTGGTTTCGTAATATTTCTGAACACTTCATCTAACTTACCTTCTTCAGTGCGGAGCTCTTCGATCCGCCAACCGGCCTGGTTGACCGTATCTGCCACACTGGCAGCGAGTTCCCTATCGCTGCTCGCCGTTTTTGGCGTAGCTTTGAGGGTGACAAGATCGCCGTCCTCCAGGATGAGGACGTTCTCAACTGAGCCGAGTTGGCCCACGCGCTCTTTGGCCGCACTTGCTTCAACTCCGCGAACGCGAAGAATAACGGATCCGAAATTGGGTGACTTTTTCTTGAGGTCATCGGGGGTTCCATCGGCGACGATCTGGCCGCGGTCGACGATGATGGCTCGGCTACAAACGGCTTCGACTTCTTCCAGGATGTGAGTTGAGAAGATGATCGCTTTCTTCTCTCCCATTCGCTTAATGATGCTACGGACTTCGTGCTTCTGGTTGGGGTCCAATCCGTCGGTCGGCTCATCGAGAATTAAGATGTCTGGGTCATGGATGATCGACTGGGCGAAACAGGTTCGATGCCGATATCCCTTAGAGAGCGTGTCAACGCTCTGGTGAATGACGTTCTCTAGGAAGCAGAGCTCGATCACTCGGTCAATCGCCCGTTTCCGTTCGCTCCCTGACAGACCGCGAACTTGGGCCGAAAAATTTAGAAAACTGCGCACGGTCATATCCGAGTAGGCAGGAGCGTTCTCAGGGAGGTATCCAATGAGTCGCTTGGCTTCGATCGGATTGGTCGTGATATCGTTTCCGCCGACGGTGATTCTCCCCTCCGTCGGAGGGATGAATCCCGTGATCATACGCATCGTGGTTGATTTCCCGGCACCATTTGGGCCAAGGAATCCCAAAACTTCCCCTCGCTCAACTGTGAACGAGATGCCATTGACGGCAAGCTTTGGGCCGAAGGCTTTTTTGAGGTTCTCGACTTTGATCATTTTTGTTACTGCGATTGCAATTCTAAAGGCCTAATCCTTTCCTTTGAAAGAGTTAGGGACCAGATTGAAACGGATATCCAGCCTCTCTTGTCAAAGAGTTTTTTAATGTATTTAGGAAATGGGCTCTCTGGTGGAGGCTTTTAAGTCCGATCCAAGGAGATTTAGACACGGAGAGATGGAAATGTTCAAAAAAAGTCTCCCTGAGGGATTTGAGGCCTAGTTCCACGGTAGGTTTCGAAGGTCCGTGTTGCCTCCACTTAAGACAAGGGCCACTCGGGCGCCTTTTAGGTGGGGACGGGCTTGAGGGGGGAGAAGGGCAGCGACTGCGACGGCGGCACTGGGTTCAATTAGTTGTTTCATTCGTTCCCAGACCAGCCGCATAGCAGCAATGATTTCCTCTTCGGAGACCGTGATGATCTCATCAACATAGGATTGGATGATTGGCCAGGTATACTGGCCTAGGCTCGTAAGAAGGCCATCTGCGATGGTCTTTGGGGCTCCCTGGGGGATGCAGCGCCCTGCCGAAAGGGAGCGCGCGGCATCATCGGCGCCGAGCGGCTCTGCTCCGATGATTCGAATTTCCGGGCGAAGGGCCTTTATCGCTGTGGCTACACCGGAAATCAGTCCTCCGCCACCGATCGGGGTGACGATCGCGTCGACATGCTCAATCTGTTCGAGAAGCTCCAGTCCGATGGTTCCTTGTCCAGCAATCACCGAAGGGTGGTCGTATGGAGGGATAAAGATTGCCCCTTTTTCTTTCTGGATTTCGGCCGTTAGTTGTTCTCGGGCGCTTGTTTGAGGGGGACAGAAGGAGATTTCCGCCCCGTACTCTCGGACGGCGTCAATCTTTGGTTTGGGCGCATTGGAAGGCATGATGACATAGGCGGGGCAATTCTTGAGGCGTGCTGCCAGGGCGATTGCTTGGGCATGGTTTCCTGAGCTGTGGGTGATGATGCCGTGTTTCAATTGGGTTGGATCAAGTTGATCAGCTGCATTGTAGGCGCCGCGAAACTTGAATGCCCCGACTTTTTGTAGGTGTTCGCATTTGAAAAAGAGTTGATTCTCGGAAATTCGGTCGAGGGCTTCAGAAGTTAATACGGGAGTGCGGTGGCAAACGTGATCGAGGCGCTCTGCGGCTGCACGGATCGAGTTTAAGCTTACGGAATGATCTTTCATGGGGGAGCGTAGGGGGCTTTTAAGGGCTCCTCAGGGGAATGGAGTGATCATTTGATTTCAAAAGTGCCGATAGTGTTCAAATTTTTTAATTGCGGCTTGATTGAGGTGTTTTAGGGTGTTAGGTATAATCGTTTCGAAAGATTAGCATCGAACGAATAAAAGATTTGATCAAGCCCACAAGCCTATACCGGATCAGTGAGTGCCAGCATGCTGGAGCGCTCCTTCCAGTTCATTCCGATATTATCTCGGAGATATGGTCCAATCAATCTTCTTTGGTTAGTCATCGACCGCTGCTGGTGTTGAATCAGCATTTCTAAGCCCCTATGAGTGATGTTCGCGTCGCTACCGGGTTCTCGTCGTTACCTAGTTTCGATGGGAGCTCGTGCAAGGGAGAATGAGACGTTACACCCAATCAGATATAACGAAGTATGGTCACGAAAGCCAAGACTGCCAAGAAACCTGCTAAGGTTGCGAAAACAGTGAAGAAAGCGACCGCCAAGAAGGCGGCGTCCAAGAGCACTGTTGCTAAGCCTAAGAAAGCGGGGGTCAAGGAGGCGACTAAGGAAACGAAAAAGGTGGCAAAGAAGGTGGCTAAGAAGGCTGAGCCGAAGGCAACGGTAAAAGCTGTCGCCAAGTCAAAGGCGAAAGCCAAAGCAAGCAAGACTTCTAAAGTCGAGGCTAAAGAGACGAAGAAACTGTCGGTTGAAAAAAAGGCCACGAAGGTGGTCGCGAAGGAGAAACAAAAAGTAGTGGCAAAGAAAAAGGGGCAGGGCGAAGCGTCCAAGGGGGCAAAGAAGAAAGCTGGAGCCACTAAGGAGGTGATGGAGAATGTGCAGGCTGCGATCAAAGCCTCTCCAGAAAAGGCCAGCGAAACCGAGGCGGCGCTAGATTCCATCCAACCACCGAAAGGTCGGAGTGGCGTCAACCTTACCGAATACGTTAAGGAGCTGCTTTCCCTTGCTCAGGAACAGGGCTATTTGACCTATGGTGACATTAATGAGGTGTTGCCGGAAGGCGTGACAACGCCGGAAGATCTTGAGGATGTCTATTCCAGACTCCGAAATCTCGATGTTGAAATTGTTGATCAGGCCGAAGTTGATCGAATCAAGAAAAACGATCAGGAGGAGGAAGATGATGCCAGTCGCTTAGATATTCTCGATGATCCCGTCCGCATGTATATGAAGCAGATGGGCAAAGTGCCCTTGCTGACTCGCGAGCAAGAAGTTGAGATTTGTAAGCGTATTGAGAGCGCCGAGATTGAGCAGCGCCGCATCATTTATAGCATGGGCTTCGCGGGTAAGGAGCACATTGCGCTAGCAGAGAAGTTGATTGCTGAGCCGCCAAAAGAACGTTTTGACCGAGTGATTCTCGATAAGAAAATTGATAGCCGAGACAAGCATCTCAAGTATCTGCGAAAACTGGTCAAAAATGTGCGTGCTCAGGATCAGTTGGTCGATGAGAAATATGCGGCGTGGCAGGCGGATGATGCATCTCGAGCCAAGCCCAAATTGGAAGCTGATTTTCAAAAGGCGGACAAGAAGCTTCAGAACATGTTTGCCCGCTTCTACTACAAGCAAAAGGTCATTGAGGAAATGACCTTGGTGACCGAGAACATCTTCGAGAAAATCAATCTCAGTCTAATGGGGGTTGAGGAGATGGAGAAGGGGCGGGTATCGAATCAGCAGAAGGCTTTCATTGAAATGGAGTGGCAGAAAGTCCATGCCCTCGAAGCCTTTGTTCGTATGCCTAACGAAGTCTACATCAAGGCCTATGAGCAATTGAAAGAGTTTGCGGCCAAGGCTCATCAGGCCAAAACGGAGATGGTAGAAGCAAATCTTCGCCTGGTGATTTCGATTGCCAAGAAATACACCAATCGTGGGCTATCGTTCTTGGACTTGATCCAAGAAGGGAACATGGGCTTGATGAAAGGTGTTGAGAAATTCGAGTATCGGCGAGGGTATAAGTTCTCGACTTACGCGACGTGGTGGATTCGTCAAGCGATCACCCGGTCCGTTGCGGATCAGGCGCGAACGATTCGAATTCCCGTTCACATGATTGAGATCATCAACAAGCTCATGCGTGTGCAGAAGCAGTTGCTTCAAGAATTCGGGCGCGAACCGACAGCGGAGGAAATTGCTGATGAAATGAATCTACCGGTCGAACGGGTGAGTGCTGTGCTAAAGATGGCGCAGCAACCAATCTCCCTTGAATCGCCTGTTGGGGATAGTGGGGATGCTAATTTTGGTGACTTTATCGAAGATAAGTCCGCTGAAAATCCGTCCGACATGACGAGTCACTTGCTGCTTCGGGAGCGGCTCAACGAAGTGCTTTCGACCTTGACGGAACGAGAGCGAAAAATTCTCGAGCTTCGGTTTGGGCTTCACGATGGCTATGCCCGTACGCTGGAGGAAGTTGGGAAGCAGTTCAAGGTGACTCGTGAGCGAATTCGTCAGATTGAGGCTAAAGGGCTCAGGAAATTGAGGCACCCAACCCGTATCCGGCAGCTGCAAGGCTTCCTTGAGTCTGAGAGCGCGGCTTAATTCAGGTTAAGAGGATTTAATCTCCTTTCTTTATGAGGGCGTTGCAGATTTCTGCATCGCCCTTTTTCTCGTTTGCGCTGCGAGTCTGGCCTGGGTTCATGCTGAAGAAAATGATTCAGCGCGAGTCTTGCTCATCCTGGGGCTTTGGAGAACTGGCAGGCCTGTCAATTGTAATGGATAGACCGATCGGGATTCAGTTGGTGGTGCAGAAAACTGAAAAGGGTGAGCGACGGAGATTCTCCGCTGCTCACCCCTACTCGTCGAATGTTGTTGCGGTCTAGTCGTTGTAGGCTGTTTCGCCGTGGGAGGCGACATCAAGACCTTCTCGTTCTTCCGACTCCGAAACGCGTAGACCGATAGTCGCGTCGACCACTTTGAGAATGATCAAGGTGATGATCAGCGTATAAACAGCGGTGAATACAGCCGCGAAGCCTTGAGTCGCGAGCTGTTTGCCAATTTCAAGTTGTCCTTCTTTGCCGCCAAACATTTCATGAGCGAAGACTGCGACCAGGATTGTTCCCACGATGCCACCGACTCCGTGGACGCCAAAGACGTCCAAAGAATCGTCGTAACCGAACTTCGATTTGATGCTGGTTGAAGCCCACCAGCAGATCAGTCCTGATGTCGTGCCGATGCAGAGCGCTCCGAATGGACCAACATGGCCAGAGGCTGGCGTGATGGCGGCCAGACCAGCGATGGCTCCGGTAACAAACCCGAGAACGCTAGGTTTGCCGTACTTTATCCACTCGATTCCCATCCAAACGATCGCGGCGATGGATGCTGAGATCTGGGTGACGACTAGGGCCATGGCGGCGTCGCCATTGGCACTAACCGCACTTCCCGCATTGAATCCATACCATCCGACCCAGAGCATGCCGGTGCCGATGACGGTCATTGGGAGATTGTGGGGCGGCATGGCTCTGGTGGGATATCCCGTGCGAGGTCCGATATAGATACAAGCGGCAAGCGCTGCGATGCCGGCAGTGATATGAACAACGATTCCTCCCGCAAAATCAAAAACGCCCCGATCCCAGAAGAAGCCACCGTCACCACCCCAGACCATATGGCAAATGGGGGTGTAGACGAGGATTGCCCACAGAGAAAGGAAAACGATCATGCCGGAAAACTTTATCCGCTCTGCGAATGCTCCGACGATTAGGGCAGGGGTGATAATGAAGAAGGTCATTTGGAATGCGAAGTGTAGGATCTTGGGGATGGTGCCTTCAACGCTCTCGGAGGTGACGCCCTTCATAAAGGCAAGGTCGAGGCTCCCAATAAACGAACTAAGATTCGTAGTCCCAGCGGCCATGCCTGTGGTGGAGAATGACAGGCTGTATCCGCAGACAAGCCATAGGATTGTCATGATAGCAGTGAGGAAAAAACAGTGTATCAATACCGACAGGACATTGCGATTGTGGACAAGTCCCCCATAGAATAGCGCGAGTCCTGGGATCGTCATGAAGAGGACCAGGGCCGTTGAAGTGAGCATCCAGGCGGTATCGCCGGAATCAATGGTAGCGGGAGCGTCCTGTCCCCAGGCCATGATCGGGAGGCAAAAGAGGATTCCTAGAATGAATTGTTTAAGGCGTTGTTGCTGGATCATATACAATCTGTGTGTTCGTTGTCAGGCGTATGTACGATTACTCTAGATGATGAGAATTGCGCATAGAAAGGATGGGATTTTTTCATCATTCGTGGGCTCTGGGAAGGAAAAGTGCAGAATTCGTGCGATTTCTTGTCTGTTCTGTTCTACGAAACGGGGAAGACGGTTCCTGATTTCGGGGACGATAACAATGCTAAGTGGTTCTGGTTGAAAGCTTTCGTGAATTGGATTTCGCTATTTGTTCGAGAGTTAAGCCAGGAGTCAAGGCGGCCCAGTTCGGGCTATTGGCGTACTTTGTGTGGTCTCGCTGGGACCATGGCCTGTCTCTTATACACATCTGACGCTGCCGACGAGCGATCTAGTGTAGA